>JAZKZQ010000027.1:0-11004 GCA_045612745.1 Cellulosilyticum sp.
AATATGAATAATTAAAAATAATTAAATTAAAATATGATTTATTTCAAAGAGGAGCTGAAAAAATGGGTTTATTAAAAAAACTAACAGTATGTGGGCTAGTTTGTTTATTAAGTATGAGTATGGTAGCATGTGGAAATAAAACTGAAGAAACTATAAAAGAAAATGCTACAAAAGAAAACACTGTAACAGAAAACAAGACTACTGAGAATAAAAATGAGAGTAGTAGTGAAGAAAAAGAAGATGTAGCTATTGCAAAGGTAGGAGACAAAGAAATTTTAAAAAGTGAGTTAGACGTACAATTAACTTATCAAAAGATGAATATAATGATGAGTTATGGAGAAGATTTTTTAACAACAGATAATGGAAAGAAATATATAAAAGAACTTAAAGATTATCTTGTTGGGAATTTAATAAATATAAAAATTGCTGCTATCAAAGCTGAAGAGGTAGGACAAGTTCCAAGTGAGGAAGAATTGAAAAAGGCATTTGATGAACAAAAAGCAAACTTTGGAACGGATGAAGAATTTAAGAAAGCATTAGAATCTAGCCAGATGACAGAAGAAGATTTAAAAGAAGAAATAAAAACATCATTAATTGCACAAAATATGAATACATATTTAGGGAAAGATGCTAGTGTAACAGATGATGAAGTTAAACAATATTATAAAGATAATGTTGCAAACTATACAGATAAAGCTGGAGCTAATATTTCACATATTTTAGTAGCTTCTGAAGAAGAAGCAAAAAATGTAAAATCAGAGTATGATGCAGGTACAAGTTTTGCTGACCTTGCAGCAAAATATGGAACTGATGGTACAAAGTCTACAGGTGGTTCTTTAGGTTATATTCCATATAGTAGTCAAAATTATGATGCAGACTTTATGGCAGCTGCTAAAAAATTAGGTGAAGGTGAAGTGTCAGAACCTATAAAAACACAATTTGGTTGGCATCTTATTAAAGTAGAAGGTATAAAAAAAGAAGATGTTGTAAAACCTTTTGATGAAGTTAAAGAAGAAGCTTCAGCAGCACTTTTAAAAGAAAAGCAGAATAAAATGATTACAGAACAATTAAATAAATGGAGAGACGAATTAGGTGTAGAAACCTATGATGACGTCATTGCCAGTATCGAATAGAAGGGAAAGAGAATGGAAAAAGGTAGAATTAAAGCATTAGAGTTATTAAAGGCAACTAAGTTTTTAAATCTTTACAAAGCAACTTATAGAAATAAATTTGATCAAGATAAGACATGGATTATAGCTTCACGAAAAGATGAGACTACATTAAGTGGACAGTACTTTAATGGAGAAGATGAAAAAGCAGATGCAGTTGTTTTAGTAGCCCTACATGAGAAAGAAGAAAAGCTTGTGGTGATTAAACAATTTCGTGTACCACTTAATGATTATGTATATGAATTACCAGCAGGACTTATTGATGGTGAAGAAAGTATTCAAATTGCAGCCGAAAGAGAGCTTAAAGAAGAAACCGGTTTAGAGATGATTAAGATATATGAAAAAAATACCAATCAAAAGGCGTATTTCTCAGCAGGTATGACAGAGGAATCAGGGGCACTTGTTTACTGTACTTGTAAAGGTACTATTTCTAAAGATGGGTTAGAGGATGATGAAGATATTGAAGCCTTATTACTTACAAAGGAAGAAGCTAAAAAACTTTTAGAGAGTGATTGTAAGATGGATATTAAAGTATTTTTAGTACTTCAAAGCTTTGCAAAGTTAGGAATGGATATTTTAAAATAAAGAGATGTAGTAAAAAGTTAATAGTTTTAAAGGATTAAATATGTAAAGGGGATGAACAATAGAGGTTCACCCCCTTTTTGTATAAAAAACTAAACTAGATGAGTATGTAGTTTACTAGGATATGAGTTTTAAAAGGGATGCAAGAATAGAGTAACTATTATAAAAACTAAATAGATACTATCAAAAACTATATATAAAGTGTTATAATCGATAATGTAACGTTAAATTAAAGATGACAAGCAGGTGACTTAATGATAGAGAAAGATTTTTTACCTATTTCCAGAGAGGATATGGAAAAAAGAGGTTGGGAGCAATGTGACTTTGTGCTTGTAACCGCAGATGCATATGTAGACCACCATAGTTTTGGAACAGCTATTATTGCTAGAGTGCTTGAACATGCAGGATATAAAGTAGGGATTATTGCACAGCCAAATTGGAAGACAACAGATGACTTTATGAAACTAGGACGTCCTAGACTTGCCTTTCTTGTAAATGGTGGTAATATGGACCCTATGGTCAATCACTATACAGTAAGTAAGCGTCTAAGAGAAAGAGATATGTATTCTCCAGGTGGAGAAATGGGACATCGTCCAGACCGTGCAACAATTGTATATTGCAATAAAATTCGTGAAGCTTATAAAGATATAGATATTGTAATTGGTGGCATTGAAGCAAGTTTACGCCGTTTTGCCCATTATGATTACTGGTCAGATAAAGTACGTAAATCTATTTTAATTGATAGTGGTGCAGACCTTCTCATCTATGGTATGGGAGAAAAACAAATTGTAAATGTGGCAAATGCCTTAAATGATGGTTTAAATGCCAAATACATTCGTTATTTAGATGGGACATGTTATGTGGCAGATAGCCTTGAAGAGGTGTATGATTATAGATTATTACCTTCTTATAAAGAAGTGTGTGAAGATAAGGTAAAATATGCCCAGGCTTATGCTATTCAAGAAAATGAACAAGATCATGCCAGAGGAGAGACTTTAGTTCAAGAGCACAACGGGAAGTATGTGGTGCAAAATAAGCCAGAGGTACCATTAAATCGTGAAGAATTAGATGAAGTATATGGTTTGCCATATATGAAAAATTATCACCCGATTTATGAAGCGGCAGGTGGTATTCCAGCTATTGAAGAAGTTAAATTTAGTTTAGTAAGCTCAAGAGGATGCTTTGGACATTGTAACTTCTGTGCTATTACTATGCATCAAGGACGTGTTGTAACAAGCAGGAGTCAAGAATCTATTGTAGAAGAAGCAGAAGAAATTACACATATGCCAGATTTCAAAGGATATATTCATGATGTAGGTGGTCCTACAGCTAACTTTAGAGGACCAGCATGTAAGAAACAATTTGAACATGGTGCATGTAAGCATAAAGAGTGTTTAACCCCAGGTCCATGTAAAGCAATGCATGTAGATCATAGTGAATATTTAGAGCTATTACGTAAGGTTAGAAATATTCCTGGTGTAAAAAAAGCCTTTGTGCGTTCAGGAATTCGTTATGATTATGTTATGGCAGATAAGGATAGAGATGCATTCTTTAAAGAACTTATAGAACACCATGTAAGTGGTCAATTAAAAATTGCACCAGAGCATATTTCACCTAATGTACTGAAATATATGGGTAAACCATCAGGAAAGACTTTTGATGAGTTTTGTGATAAATTCTATAAGGTTAATGAAAAGCTTGGTAAAAAGCAATATATTATTCCATATTTAATGTCAAGTCATCCAGGTAGTACATTAAAAGATGCAATCATGCTTGCAGAATATTTAAGAGATATTCATTATCAACCAGAACAAGTACAAGATTTTTATCCTACACCAGGAACACTTTCGACAGCTATGTTCTATACAGGCATAGACCCAAGAACTATGGAACCTGTTTATGTACCAAAGACAAAACAAGAAAAAGCAATGCAACGTGCACTATTACAATATAGAAATCCTAAGAAATATGATATTGTATATGATGCCCTCATGCAAGCTGGAAGAGAAGATCTCATTGGTTATGGGCCAAAATGTTTAATTCGTCCAAAAGAAGACCGTTATAAACGAAGTTTACAAGGTCAAAAGGATGGCTTCAAAAAAGACAATAAATCTAGGGAACGTAAATCAAATGGGAAAGGTTCAAAGAGCCAAGACGCAAGAAAAGGTCAAGGAGCACAAGGTAAAACAGGTAAACATCAAGGCAAGAAACAAACGAGTATAAAACAATCTCATAATCACTCAAAAGTAGGAAAGAAAAGATAGTGATAACTAAAAAGAACTGTAGCAAAATGCTACAGTTCTTTTTTTCGTATATAGGGTTAGCTATATACGTTTTTATCGTTTACCTGGATCAAATGGTTCCCCAGAAGCTTTTGGTGCTTGTGATGATTTAGAGAAGATAACAAGCGCTAAAAGTGTTACAACATAAGGGAAAACTTTTAAGTAAACAGGTGGAATTTTTGCAAGTTCTGGAATAACTTGAGAAACGTTTGAGATAGTACTTGCAAAACCAAAGAATAAAGTTGAAGCGAGTATCCCTAATGGTTTCCATTGTCCAAAGATAAGTGCTGCTAATGCTAAGAATCCAAAACCTGATACACTACCGTTAAACTCTCCAGAGAAAGTAACAAGGAAGATACCACCACCAAGACCTGCAAATGCTCCTGATAAAAGTACACCGATATAACGCATACGACCTACGTTAATACCAGCTGCATCCGCGGCATGAGGATGTTCTCCACAAGAACGAAGACGCAGACCAAAAGCAGTTTTATACAGAAGGAATGTAAATACAATAAGAATTGCTAATACAATCCATGTTGTTGAATAAGTATTGGTGAAGAATAATGGCCCAATAACTGGAATATCTTGAAGCACTGGGATATTCTTTTTAGCAAGTGTTGTTCTAAGAACGATATTACCACTACCTGTAATATTTCTTGCTAAGAAAACTGTAAGTGCTACAGCAATAAGGTTAATAGCTGTACCACTGATTGTTTGGTCCGCTTGTAAGTTAATACTTGCAAAAGCGTGAAGGAGTGAGAATAATGCACCCACGATAAGGGCAACAAGTAAACCAACGAAGATTGTCCAAGTTTGACCTGGGAAGCTTAATTGTAAGAAGTAAATAGTAATACCACTTGCAAAAGAACCCATAATCATAAGACCTTCAAGTCCAATATTAACAATACCACTACGTTCACAGAAAAGTCCACCAAGGGCAACGATTAAAAGTGGAATTGTATAGGCAATCGCATAAGGGAAAATTTGTTGAATGATATCCCACATGATTATTCATCTCCTTTCTGATCATCTGAAGCATCTTGAGGTGGTAAAAGTCCCACGCTATCTTGATTTTGTGCCTCTGTATTTTTAACATTTGTGTCAATAATTGGTGCTACTGGTGTGATAGGTTCAACCTTTTCACCTTTAGCTACAAGTTTAGCTTTCTTTTTAGCAGCCATTTTATTTAATAAACGTTCTACAAGAATACTTGTAGCTGCGAAGTAAATAATTGTTGCAATAATTGTATCGGCAATTTCAGGTGGTACATCTGTCATAACACTCATGAATCCACGACCTGCATAAAGTAAACCGAAGAATAAAGCTGAAAGAAGAGCACCAATAGGTGTATTATTTCCTAATAGTGAAACAGCGATACCATCGAAACCTTGAGTTGGCATGACACCAATTTGCATGTTTGTGGCATTACCAGCATATTGTGTAAGACCAGCAAGACCAGCAAGACCACCAGCAATCATGATAGAGATAATGATGCTTTTGTTAACTGAAATACCAGCGTATTGTGCAGCATGTTTATTAAAGCCTACTGCTTTAAGTTCATAGCCGAAGCTTGTTTTGTTTAAGATAATTGCAATAACAATAACAGCAACAATGGCTACGATAATACCTAAGTTAATATAAGAGTTTCCAAATAGACTTGAAAGCCAAGGTGCACGTAGGGTACTTGTATCTACAATAGCACGAGACTCAGTGGCAACTGTACCATTTGGGAAGTAATCTTTTACAACATAATAAACAATCCAGTAAGCAATCCAGTTCATCATAATACAAGAAACTACTTCATGTACATTAAAGACTGCTTTTAAAAGACCAGGAATGAACGCCCAGATTGCACCACCAATGAAGGCAATTAAAATCATAATAACGAGCATAGCTGGACGAGGAAGCTCTACTGTTAGACCGAAAATAGTAGCACAAAGTCCACCAAATAACATTTGTCCAGGTGTCCCAATGTTGAAGAGACCTGTTCTAAATGCAAAGGCAACAGAAAGACCTGTTAAAATAAGTGGTGTAGCTGTTGCGATTGTATTACCAATACGCTCAAGGGAAAGCGTACCCCCCTGTATAAGATACATAAATCCTTCGATTGGATTATGGCCTGTTAAAAGCATTAAAAGAGCACCAGCAATAAGGCCTAAAAAGACAGCTATAATAGATATAAGCCCTTTTTTATTCATGGTTAGAATCTCCTTTCACACCTGCCATCATAAGGCCAATTTCATTTTCATTTGTTTCAGAGGCATTTACGATGCCAATAAGTTCACCATTATTTACAACGGCAATACGATCAGATACATTCATAACTTCATCAAGTTCAAGAGAAACAAGAAGTACAGCATATCCAGCATCACGATGTTCGATAAGTCTTCTATGAATGTATTCGATAGAACCTACATCAAGTCCGCGTGTTGGTTGTACAGCGATGAGTAATTGTGGTTCGCGTTCCATTTCACGGCCGATAACGGCTTTTTGTTGGTTACCACCAGAGAGGGAACGAGATAGAGAAGCACCACCTTCACCAGAACGTACATCGAAAGCCTTAATAATTTTTTCAGCATACTCATGAATTGCTTTACGATTAAGGAAACCATTTTTAGAAAATGGTTTTTGATTATAAACTTGTAATATCATATTGTCTTCAACTGTATAGTCAAGAACAAGACCATGTTTATGACGGTCTTCGGGAATATGACCGATACCAGTTGAAGTACGTTTACGGATGGAGAAGTTTGTAATATCAGTGCCTCCAACTGTAACAGTACCGGATTCGATTTTACGAAGACCTGTAATAGCTTCTACAAGTTCTGTTTGCCCATTACCTTCTACACCAGCAATCCCAACAATTTCACCAGCTCTTACTTCAAGCGAAAAGTCTTTAAGACCAAGTGTTTTTTTGTTGTTTAAAGCAGATAATTTTTCTACTTTTAAGATTGTTTCTTTAGGTGTACTTGGTTTTTTAGGAACTTTAAAAGTAACTGGACGACCAACCATCATTTGAGCCATATCTGCTTCAGAAGTATCAGCAACATCAACTGTACCAATATATTTACCACGACGGATAACTGAGCAGCGGTTTGCAATAGCCTTAATCTCTTTAAGTTTGTGAGTGATTAAGATAATTGATTTACCTTGTTTAATAAGGTTTCTCATAATTTCAATTAAATCTGAAATTTCTTGAGGGGTAAGTACGGCTGTAGGTTCATCAAAAATAAGGATGTCTGCATTACGATAGAGCATTTTTAAAATCTCCACACGTTGTTGCATACCTACAGAAATATCTTCAATTTTTGCATATGGATCAATATTTAAGCCATAACGTTTAGAAAGTTCTTCAACACGTTTGGCGGCTGATTTTATATCTACAGTTAAGCCTTTTTTAGGTTCAATACCTAAGATAATATTCTCCGTAGTCGTAAAATTGTGTACAAGCTTGAAGTGTTGATGTACCATCCCGATTCCTAAATCATTTGCTACATTAGGATTTGTAATTTTCACCTCTGAGCCATTTACTTTGATTACACCACTAGTTGGTTGATACATACCAAAAAGCATTCCCATAAGAGTTGATTTACCAGCACCATTTTCTCCAAGGAGGGCATGTACTTCACCACGCTTAAGCTGTAGTGTAATATCATCATTCGCCACAATTCCTGGGAATTCTTTTCTAATATTTAACATCTCTACTACATAATCCATATTTTCGCCTCCTTTACTATATTATATAACATTATAAGTTATTTATAAGGTATATATTAAAAAAAGACGGATAATCCGTCTTTTTTTATTCAAACAAGTCGCACTTTAAAGATTATTCTTTAAAGGCTTTATAAAAAAATTCAAAATACAACTAAGTTTAATAAAATAAAGCACTAATTATTTTATAAAGGCACCATTATCATTATTATCAATAACAGTGAGTTCACCAGATTTAATTTTGCTATATACATCGTTTACTGTTTTAATAGTATCTTCACTTAAGTTAGGATTTTCTAATGGAATACCAACACCATCGTTAGCAACAGAGAATACTAAAGATTCACCACCTGGAAAAGTCCCATTAGCTTCAGCAGCAATCATATCATGAGTTGCTTGATCAATATATTTCATCGCAGATGTAAGAATGATAGATTTATTATTTACTTCATCATAAATACCATCATTATATTGGTCAACGTCTACACCAATAACCCAAGTATTTGTATCACCGTTTGTAGCACGTTGTTTAGCTTCTGTAATTGCACCAAAACCTGTACCACCAGCAGCAGTGAAGATTACATTTACACCTTTGTCATACATTTGAGCTGCAAGCTGTTGTCCACCAGCTTTATCATCGAATGAACCTTGATATAGGATATTTGATTCATCAAGTGTAATATTTGTACCTAGATTTTCATTGGCATAGTTAACACCTTGTTGGAATCCCCAGTTAAATCTTTGAACTGCTGGAGCTTCCATACCGCCAATAAAGCCAAAGTTAGATTCTTTTAATTCTACAGCAGCAGCAACACCAGCTAAGAAACCTGATTCATGTTCTGCGAAAGAAATAGCTACAGAGTTTTCACCAACTTTGTAATTACCTTGACCATCATTTGGAGTCCCATCTAAAAGTACGAATTTTGCATCTGGGTATGTATCTTGTGCCTTAAAAATAGCTGTTTCAAATTTGAAACCTGGAGTTACGATAAATTTATATTCACCATCATAAAGATTTGTGATTTCTTTTAAGTAATCACCTTCTGTAGTACCAGCTGGCTTAAGGTATTTACACTTGTTTTGTGCTACTGTACCTGTAATTCCTTCCCAAGCCCCTTGGTTGAAAGAACGGTCATCAATAGTACCAGAATCTGTTACCATACCAACCTTAAAAGTTGTATCAATTTGATCAAACTTTGAATTTGTAGCTTGATCAGTACTACTTGCGCCACCACAACCAACCAATGCGCTCATAGATAAAGCACTGCAAAGTGCCACTGCTAAAAATTTCTTTTTCATAATATTCCACCACCATTAAATTTTAATATATACGAAATAACCTAAATCAGTAATTCCTTTGATATATCTCATATATGATATTAAATTTTAGCTGTTATTTCAATGCAAACTGTATAAATTTTTTTATTAAAACAATTTAAAATATATATAAGTAATATAAAATGTAATATCTACTCTTATAATTCAGATATATGATTAAATTTTGTTTACAAAAATGCTGAATATTATATTATTGTCATTATTATCTGGTATACTAAATATAACTATAGATTCTAAATCTATAATGTTTAGTCATTCAGTAGTGTTTATAATATTAATAAATAATAAGGAGAAGTAGTGATGCAATTAAAGTTGAGAAATTTAACGGTATTTGTAAGCTTGCTATGTTTGTTACAAGTTATAGCTTATGGCACACAAATTACATTAAACTATGATGGAGAAACACATATTTATGATAAGGCCCCTATATCATTATATGTAAATAATGAATTTGTAGAACCTTCTATTATGCCACCTGTACAAGTAAGTGGGTATGTTCTAGTGCCTACACGGGAGGTATTTAATGCTATGGGGGCGATGGTACAATGGAAAGGTGTAGAAAAAAAGGTATACATAGAGCAACAAGACTCACTCATCGTATTAGAACTAGACAATACCAAGGCTTGGGTCAATGGTGAGATAAAAATAATGGATATGGCACCCAAAATAATTAATGATAAAATAATGGTACCTATTCGTTTTATTAGTGAAACATTAGGATTTCAGGTAGACTGGCTAGGTGCTGAGAGATGCATCTATATTAGTAAAGTAGAAAATAGTCATAATAAAGAAGATGAAAGTATTAATAAAAATGAAGTAGTAAATCAGAATAACTCTGAACTAGAAAATGAAAAAAATAACATGATAGAATTTCCACAAGAGAATTATCAAGATGATTTAGGTGAAGAAATACTAGATTATAATAAGGAATGTAATGATTTAAGTAAAATTTTTCCTATGCTAGCTTATGATGTGGTAACACAGACAATGACAATATCAGCAAGCGTTAAAGAAAGTGATATCTTAATAGATGATATTTATACAAAACGAAAAATTGTATTTTATCTTAATCACTGCTCAGATATGCCAGAAGGAGTATGGCAAGGAGATTTGGGATATTTAAAAAGTGTGACTATCTTGAATAATTCGGCGGGTATGCAGTTAGTAGTAGAGACAAATACGATTTGTGCTACAGAAATTCTTGATACTGAAGAGGGTATAGCAGTCAAATTTATGAAACCAAAAGAAAAATATGACAAGCTTATAGTAGTAGATGCAGGACATGGGGGAGCTGATGATGGGACAAGTTATGACGGAATTTTAGAAAAAGATTTAACACTTAAATATGGGAAGGCATTGTATGATAAGCTGGAAAAAGACCAAAGTATAAAGGTATATGCTACAAGACCCCAGGATACATATGCAACAGAGAATGATGGTATAATTGGCAAGCAGTATCCCACTTTAGATATGCGTGTGGCAATTTCTAATGAAATTGAGCCAGATTTATATATTAGTGTACATGTTAATTCCGTTGAAAATGAGAAGGCCAATGGTATAGAGACCTACTATTACCCGGTAGCATCAGATACAAGAGGAAAAACTTTTGCAGGTATGGTACAAACAGCACTTGTTAATGAGTTTGGTATGAATGATCGTAAAGCTAAAACGGCAGAGTTCCAAGTAATTAAGTATACCAATGACCCAGCTATTTTGATTGAGACAGGATTTATTACTAATAGTGCAGATAGAATCATTCTAACTTCACCAGATTATGCAAATCGCTTTGCACAGACTATTTATGGGTGTATTAAAGATTATTATGAGAAGGGGCTAAAATAGGGGATGTCGCACAATTAATCAATTAGATTAGTTGTGCGACATCCTCTTTGTTTCTATTTTAATTACTCACTACC
>JAZKZQ010000028.1:0-4846 GCA_045612745.1 Cellulosilyticum sp.
TAGTTTAATGAATCGACTGGTTTATATGGTTACTATTTTGTTTTCAAAGTTCGTGTTGTTATGTCACTGAAGATTTACTTCATATCGCAAGGTTTATTGCCCTGTCGACCTATACAATAATATACTATCTATTTACATATGTCAATATTTCTTTTTACTTTTATCTATTTTATTTTATTACTAACAACTCATATCTTCACTTTTATGTGAATCTGTTCCATAGACCATGCTTATGTTATTTTCTTCTATTAGTTGTAAAATCTCTCCTGATGGATATGTTTCCTGACAGTATTCCTTCCTTAAACCAGCTACATTATAATCTATCTCATAGCCTTTCACTTTTAATGCTGTTACAATTTTTTTTAAAAGTGGATAATTTTTATATTCACATGGATATTTTTTATTAAAGATCCTTATTAAAGTAGGATGTCCTATCCGTTTAGGCTTAAATGACCCAAGATCTACTTCTATAGATTTTAAGAGTGTCTCAAAATATATGTCATATATTTTATCTAGGCTTTTCACTTTATTTAATAATGCTTCAAACTCTGGTAAGTAATCAATTGCATAATATTTTCCCTCTACTCTTATAAAGTGAACAGATAAAATACTATCTTCAATTTCCATACCATAACGCTCTAACAAACTTTTAATTTCTTCTTCTTTTCCTTCAATGTAATCTATTTCAAACCCTAAATTTATTTTAATTCTTCCCGCATACTTCTTTTTAATTTCTTTTAACTGTGCGATATAAGCTTCTACTTGTTCTTCTAGTAATACACATTCTTCATAAAATTTCTTTGTTGTCACACCTTTTGGCATTGGAAAGTGTTCTGTAAAACTTATTTCCTCTCGTCCTATCTCTATAGCTTTAGTTATATAACTTTCAAATGCATCCTGGGACCCATGAGGACAAAATGGTGTATGTACATGTCCATCTTTCTTCTTATTTAACATCCTTTTCTCTCCTTTGTATCTATCTACTTACTAAAAAGCATCACTCTATTTAAAGAGTGATGCTACATTATTAAGATTGCACAAGTATTCTACCTGAAAAGGCTGGAATATCTATATCAACTATGCCCTTCTCTACTTCATATGTTTGTTTATCATCTAAATAATCCTTTAAAACCGTTCCTTCTTCTAGTTTTATACTCATGTTTTCTGTATGGTCAGCTAGATTTAATACAACATATACATGTTCCTCGTTATAAGCCCTTTCAAATATAAGTTGCTCATTTTTAACCACTATTTGTTTGTAATCCCCATAGCATAATGGTTTTAAATTTACTTTTGCTTCGGCCAACATCTTAATATGTGTCATTAATTCTTGATTATCATTCTGTAATACTTTTAAATCTAATTCTGGCCTTAAGGCTTCGTCTGAACCTTTTCCTTTTTGGCCTTCTACCATCCATTCACTACCATAATAAATTGCTGGTATACCTGGTATGGTAAATAATAAAGTGTATATGTTTTTTATGTGATTCTTATCTTTTAGAATACTAGCTATACGTGTGACATCATGATTATCCACAAAATTATACAGTTTAAATCCCTGATAAATTCCTCCCTGTGCAAATAAACGATTTAATGAATAATTTATTTCAAAGTAATTTTTATCATTATGACTTGAGTAGATTCCCTTATAGCACTCGTAATTTGTTGTGCTATCCAATAGCTCTGAAGATATTAAGCGTCTATAATCTCCATGTATCATTTCACCCATAAGCCAAAAATCTTCTTTTTTACTATCCACAAATTTCCTAAGTTGTCTTAAAAAACTTTCTTCTAAACAATAAGCTACATCTAATCTAATACCATCTATATCAAACTCTTCAATCCACATTTCAATGGCTTCTAATATATGGTTTATAACTTCTGGATTCTTTAAATTCAGCTTTACTAAATTGAAATGCCCCTCCCATCCCTCATAGGAAAAATTATCTCCATAAGGACTGCTACCTGTAAAATTTATCTTTTGAAACCAATCTTTATACTTGGATTGTACAGTGTTACTCTGTAAATCTTTAAAAGCCAGGAAGTCTCTTCCTACATGATTAAAAACACCATCAAGTACAACTTTAATATTGGCTTTGTGTAATGCCTCACATACTTCTTTGAAATCCTCATTACTTCCTAATCTCTTATCAATTTGATAATAATCTATTGTGTCATACCCATGACTAGTAGACTCAAATACTGGCCCAAAATATATAGCAGTTACCCCTAATTCCTTAAAATGTGGTATCCATTCTATTACCTTTGAAATACGATTTTCTCTTTCCAACTGCAATACATTTTCTTTTGGTGCCCCACAAAAACCCAGTGTATAAATATGATAAAAAACAGCATTATCTATCCATTTTGCCACTAGTTACGCCCCCTTTTATTAATATCTTCCCATTATCTTCTAGTACCTAACAAAATTCATATAGTTTTTGACTTTATAGTATACTATATTACTCTTTTCTCATATCTACTATATCATTGTACATATGAATTGTAAATAAATACACAATATTCATTTTATATTGCTCGATATATGAATCCTAAATGTTTTACTCTCTTATACATACGTTTACTCTAATTTGTCTTATTACTTAAAATAAAATCACCATTTACTTCATATGTCTCCAGTGGCAATCTATAATAAATAAAACAGACATCCGATTAGTAAGGTTATACTATCTGATGTCTGTCTTATTTACTCGTTTAATAAGATTTTTTTAGCATTTAAAATAGATGTGGCACTCATTGAAAATTCATCTAATCCGTACTCTAAAAGAGTTGGGATAGCTGCTTCATCTCCTGCCATCTCTCCACACATACCTACCCATTTTCCATGTTTATGTGCACCATCTATAGTCATTTTAATCAATCTTAAAACAGCTGGGTGCATTGGATTATATAAGTATGATACTTTTTCACTCATTCTATCTGCAGCTAAAGTATACTGAATAAGGTCATTTGTACCAATTGAGAAAAAGTCAACATGTTTAGCTAGTTCATCTGCCATAACTGCTGCTGCTGGAATCTCAATCATAATTCCCCATTCGATATTATTAGCATATGCTATACCTTCTGCATCAAGTTCTTTTTTACATTCTTCTACAACTGCTTTAGCATTATTAAATTCCTCAATACCTGAAATCATTGGAAACATAACTGCAAGTTGTCCATATACAGATGCTCTAAGAAGTGCTCTTAACTGCACTTTGAAGATATCAGTCTGATCAAGACATAGTCTAATTGCTCTATAGCCTAAGAATGGGTTCATTTCTTCTGGTAGTGGCAAGTAAGGAAGTGTTTTGTCACCACCAATGTCCAATGTTCTAATAACAACTTTTTTGTCTTTCATTGTTTCTAAAACATATTTGTATGCCTCATATTGTTCCTCTTCTGTTGGTGCTGAATCTCTATCCATATATAAAAATTCAGTTCTAAATAAACCTACACCATCTCCACCATGTTCAAGAACTTGGTCAGCATCCTTTGGATTTCCAATATTACCACATACCTCAATGTGTTTACCTTCTTTAGTTACAACTTTTACATTAAGAAGTTTTTTAAGCTCTTCTTTTTCTGCTTCAAACGCTTTAATTTTAGCTTCATAAGCTGCAAGAGTTTCTTTATCTGGGTTGATAATAACCTCTCCTGTGATACCGTCTACAATGATTAAATCATCATTTTTAACAGTTGTTGTGATATCGCCTAATCCTACTACTGCTGGAATTTCAAGCGTTCTAGCCATAATAGCTGAATGTGATGTTCTACCACCAATATTAGTAATAAAACCTTTTACCTTTGACTTATCAAGTTGTGCTGTATCAGAAGGTGTTAAATCATGTGCTACAACAATTGTATTTTCTTTTTCTATTTCTAAACCAATTGTATGCCCCGCAAGGTTGGCAATCATACGTTTAGAAACATCTTTAATATCAGCTGCACGTTCTTTTAAATATGCATCATCTATTGATTCAAATATCATAACAAGATTATTTGACACTGTCTCTACTGCTTTCATAGCATTTAAACTATTATTTTTGATCTCAGATTCTACAGAACCAACAAACTCTGGATCATCTAAAATAAGTATATGTGCTTCAAATACAGCAGCTTCATGCTCACCAACATTCTGTCTTGTCTTTTCTTTAATGTTTTCTAATTGTGTCCTACATAAGCCTACTGCATTTTCTAATTTAGCAAGTTCTGCAGATATATCAGTTACTTTTTCATCTGTAATGATTACTTTATTTTCTTCATAAAGAAAAACATTACCAATTGCATAGCCTCTTGAAGCTGCAATACCTTTTTTCATCTGATATTCCTCCTAGTTGTCATTAATTATTCTTGGAATGATCCAATAAAATCTGCCATATGTTTAGCAGCAACTTCTTCATCTTCACCATCTGCAACAACTTGAATTTCACTTCCAGCTGTAAGTCCCATTGCTAAAAGAGCAATTAAGCTTTTAGCATTACCTTCTTTTTCACCACAAATAAGTTTTATGTCAGATTTAAATTGTCCTGCTTCTTTACAAAATAATGTAGCTGGTCTAGCATGTAAACCTTGTGTATTGATAAGTTTTGTGTTTATAGTAGTCATAATGTCTCCTATCTTTAATCAAATGTAGTGTATTTTTGTATCATATTTTATCCAAAATATCTTTAATTATAACTTATTTTACTTTTTTAATAAATAAACATGGTTTTACTTTTTTATGAACAATTTGTTAACAAATTATCCTTTTTTCTATTATTTAATAGAGTTTCAGTAAAATTACTTTACATTTTTTCAAATATTTGTGTGTTTATATAATAAAAATAGGTAAAATCACAAATGA
>JAZKZQ010000029.1:0-15775 GCA_045612745.1 Cellulosilyticum sp.
ATTATTCTAAATCATATGTCAATATATTTCTAAATATTTAGAACTTTATTTTAAAACTAGATCTATTCTCTATTATATTAAAAAGGTTTTAACTATGTCTTACTCATTATTTTATTAACTATTTATCTATATTGTTCATATTTTATTCCCTTTTTATTTCCCTTTCATTTCCTCTTTATTTGCCTTTTGTTTTCTTTTTGTTTTTTTTTCTACTATATCATATATACTAATATCCCCTAATTAAGTAAATTAAATAAATTTCTCAACTCACTCTGCAAAAATAATCTATTAGGAGAACTTAAAATGTTTTTTAACAAAAAACGAATTAATACAAATATTAATCAAAACTATATAAATGTAGATGAACTAATCTTTACATTAGAAGAAATTCTAAGTGGTCAAAAGTCTTACAAAGAATTAGATTTAAAAAATGAACGACTTAATACAGTTTTAACTAGTTTGCTGAAACAAAAAGAACAAAGTGATATAGACGTCTTACTAGAGGTTAATTCCACTTTAGCATCTATTATTCAAATGAATCGATTAAGAAAGGTAATTATTAACCTTTCTAAACAAAATAAAATGACGCATGGTATTTATACCTATAGTAAAGAATTAACCTCCTCTATATCAGATATCGAGAAACTTGTTTTAGAGGTACAAAACATGGTCGTTAATAGTAAAAACTATTCTACTCAAAGCCATACTAAAATAGAAGATACCATTAAATCTGTAAGACATTCTTATGAACAAGTTTACGAATTTAAAGATCAAATGCTTAAAATACAATCTCATACACAAAATATCACTGCACTTGTAGGTATGATTAAACAAATTGCAGACCAAACTAAGTTACTTGCACTCAATGCTAGTATTGAAGCTGCAAGAGCAGGTGAAAATGGTAAAGGCTTTAATGTGGTTGCTAACGAGGTCAAACAACTTTCTGACAATACACAACATGTATTATTACAGGTAGAAGAAAGTATTCATGAACTATGTAATAATGTATTCACTTCTTTAGATGCTGTGACATCTATTACTAACAATTTAGATGAAGGTGTGGCATTAGTAGATGAAACTAAAAAGGCAATCCATTTAATAGACGAAGCTCTTGAAAGTGTTCAAAATTCTATTAGTGGTGTAACAGATAATACACAAGAACAAACTATTGCCATGAGCACACTCCTTGATAATTTAGGGGAAGTTGTGCAAGGTATTACTGAAATTGAAAGAGATTCTATCTGTACTGCCCAAGATATTTATGCATTAAGTAATAAAGTTCAACAAACACGTGTTGCACTCTCTAATGTTGTGAAAGAAATACCTCTAGAAGATCAGGTTGATTTATTTAAGATTGACCACTTGTTATGGAAATGGAGAATATATAATATGCTTCTAGGATTTGAAAAGGTAGATCCAAAACAAGCAGAAGATTACCATAGCTGTAAACTTGGAAAATGGTACTATTCTGAAACAAGTATCATGAGCCAAAATACATACTTTAAACAAATAGAAAAGCCACATCAAACACTTCATCAATTAGCTAAACAAGCTACTGATTATTACCTCAATCAAGATTTAGAAAATAGTGAAAAGGCTCTTTTACAGATGGAAAATACCTCTCAACAAATTATACAATTACTTGATAAACTAAAATATAGTGCTAAATAACGCTTAACCTCATATTAAACTCTTAATACTTATTTATAAGAATGTGCTTATTTTTTTACATAACACAACATATATTGAAAGTATATGTTTAAGTAATATAAAGGAGATACGCACTATGAAGAGATTAGTACCTTTAGAGCCTGAAGCAGAGGTAGTTTGTAAGAATAGCTCGAAACCACCATTAATTTTTCAGCTTCCACCTGAAGAAGGAAGAGAAGTCTTAGAGAGAGCACAAGATACTCCTGTATATAAATATCCAGCAGAAATTAAAAGTATCTGTGTTACCACAAGTTGTTGGGGAAGTATTAATGTGTACTTCATTATACCTAGCAATATTTGTAATGTCCCCAATATTATTTACTATATTCATGGTGCTGGATGGGTATTTGGAAGCTTACATACCCATGATAAGTTAGTCCGAGAACTAGGTGCTAGAACCAATTCCATAGTAGTTTTTCCTGAATATTCACGTTCACCTGAAGCTAAATATCCTACTGCTATTGAGCAGTGTTATGAGATTCTATGCAAGATACCTGATTTGCTTAGTCAAATGGGGTGCATAGCTAATTTAAGTACTTTAACAGTGGCTGGTGATAGTGTAGGTGGTAATATGTCAACAATTATGACTATCCTAGCTAAAAAAAGAAAAGGACCTAAAATTCATAAACAGCTATTATATTATCCTGTAACAGATGCTTGCTTTAATACACCATCCTACTGGCAATTTGCAGTGGATTACTATTTATATAGAGCAGGCATGATGTGGTTTTGGAATCAGTATACAATGAGTAAAAAAGAAAGAAATGAGATTACAGCCTCACCACTTAGAGCAACTCTAGATGATTTAAGTAATCTTCCAGATGCTATGATTTTAAATGGTGAAGCAGATGTGTTAAGAGATGAGGGCGAATGCTATGCACAAAAACTGCGCAAAGCAGGTGTAGATGTTACAGCTGTACGCTTTCAGGCAATTATTCATGATTTTGTTATGTTAAATGCTTTAGACCAAACCAAAGCCTGCCGAGCAGCAATGGATCTTTCAACTGAATGGATAAATAGGAAAAATACCTTAAAAAAATAGAATTTTAGCGTTCTTTATCAACTTAACCCTTAAGTTTAGGGTAGGAAATTTAAAGACTTAACCTTCTTACTCTAAAAATAGGGTTACTTTGTTGACATACATATAGGTAATACTTATTATAGTTTAAGTGCAAAACATTTAGGAAAGTATTTTTTAACAAATAAAAATACTCCTAATTTAAGAAGGAGCTTAATCTATGTCAAAAATATCTAATTTTACAGAGGATAAAATATTCTCACCCTTACTAAAGTTTACACTCCCTATTCTAATTGCATTGTTCTTACAAACAATGTATGGTGCTGTGGATTTACTTATAGTGGGACAGTTCGGTACTGCTTCTGATGTATCTGCTGTATCTACTGGAAGTCAAATAATGATGGCAGTCACATCACTTATTACAGGGCTTACTATGGGAATAACTATATTATTAGGTCAAAAACTTGGACAAGGAGATAAAAAAGAAGCAGGAAATGTTGTAGGAAGTGGTATTTCAATTTTTGCTGTTATGGCTGTTATTATAACCATTGTTGTTGTAGCCTTTGCACCATCTCTAGCAAAATTTATGAATGCGCCTACAGAAGCTTTAAATGGTACAATATCTTACATAAGAATCTGTGCTGGAGGTGCCCTTTTCATTATTGCTTATAATGTTCTTGGTGGCGTATTTAGAGGTTTAGGAGATGCTAAAACACCTCTTATTACAGTTGGAATAGCCTGTGTTATAAATATTATAGGTGACTTAATATTTGTTGGTATACTTCAAATGGCTGTTACTGGTGCTGCCTTAGCAACTATAATAGCTCAAGGAGCTAGTGTTATATTATCTTTAATATTAATTAGAAAGCACGGCCTCCCATTCGAATTTTCTATCAAAAATATAAGATTCAACAAAACATTAACTTCACAAATCATTAAATATGGTGCCCCAATAGCACTTCAAGAAGTACTTGTAAACTTATCATTCTTAGTGATTATGATGATAGGTAATTCTATGGGAGTCATTGCCTCAGCAGGGATGGGCGTAGCTCAGAAGCTTGTAGGATTTATCATGCTCATACCATTATCATTCTCACAATCTTCATCTGTATTTGTTGCCCAAAACTATGGTGCTAAAAAATATGATAGAGCAAAAAAAGTGCTTCTTTACTGTATATCAGCATCTTTAAGTTGTGGCATTGTAATGTTCTATATTACATTCTTCCATGGCAACTTACTATGTGGTATATTCTCTAAAGATGAAGCGGTTATCTTAGCTGCATGGGATTATCTAAAAGCTTATGGTGTGGACTGCTTATTTACTGCAATCATGTTTAGTATGGTAGGTTATTTTAATGGTTGTGGTAATACAGCCTTTGTTATGGTTCAAGGTATAATAGGTGCTTTTTGTGTCAGAATACCTGTTTCATATTTTATGAGCAAACTGGAACCTGTCTCACTCTTTAAAGTTGGACTAGCAACTCCAGCCTCTACACTTGTACAGATTATACTATGTGTAGGTTTCTTCATCTTTTTATCAAGAAAATCAGCAAAAAGAACTACCTCTTCAGATACTCCGTTAGATATGTCTGCTTAAAATAGTATTATCTAACGAAACTAAAACCTTATAAATATTAAAATAGGCAAGGGATTATATATCCCTTGCCTATTTTAATGCCTATTATTAAAGATGTCCTTGAAGATGCTACTACAGATGAAGTTGTTGAATAATCTCACTTGCCATATTTAGCATCTCATTAGATGTCATATCTGTATCTATGGCCAAAAGATGATACCTCACCCCATCTTTCTCCCATTCTACCGATGACATAATACTTAATTCTACTTTCTCTGACCCACTGGAAATTTCATAGTCTTCTCTCTCTAGGTTAATCTTATCTTCTTTAGTTAATACATAATCTACTGGTACAAATTTATAAGTATCTCGATAATAATACAATGTCGTTTCACCACATTTTAAAGTCTGAACTGGCGTTCTAAAGCCTCTACCTACGTTCCTTTGATTCATATGTATGCTTATTTGTTTTCCTGATTTATGTACATACTGTACATCTAACTCTTTATAAATTTCTACTGTATTTCCTAAATCATCTAAACCCTTAACCTTCCCCACTTCCATCTCCTTAAAGTTATAACCATTAGAGAACGACTCTATTACTTCTACATTATAACCTAACTTTTCTTCCTGTTTACTGAGTTTAGAGTAATCTTTACATCTCATAAATAGATTTGAAGTACTTACTAAACTAGTTACTTGTCCTGATGCAAAAATCATTGACGCTGAAAGTAACGCTACTGCTATACCTGCTACTGATAATTTCTTGATGCTAACATATTTCATTCTTCTTTCTTCTTTATACTGACTGTTTGCCAGTAATTGATTTATATTTCTTTTTATCCTATCATCAACTGTTATTTCTGCTACTTCTGTTTTCAATACTTTTGTAATAGTTTCATCTAAATCCCATTGCTTCATGACACAGTTCCCCCCTAACTTTTTGACTATTTAATAAGACTTGTTTGAGTCTTCTTCTTGCTGTGAAAAGTCTTGACTTAACAGTACCCTCAAAGCATCCTAAAATTGCTGCAATCTCTTTTGTTGAAAAATCATTATAGTAATATAGAACAATAATTTCTCTTTGCTTAATAGGTAAACTTTCTACAAATTTCATAACAATAGTACTATATTCCTTCTCCATCAAAATATCACTAGGTGATAATTCTACCATCTCTCTTATATATGTACTCATATCTTCCTGTAATACTTCTTTTGCTTTCTTTTTACTGTACTCCCACGCTGTTCTTGTTAAAATACGAAAAAACCAACTTTTAAAGTGTTCATTATTTTTTAACGTATGAATATACCTGTAACACCTAATAAAGCTTTCTTGTACTATGTCTTCACTATCTGCCTTATTTCCTACAATTAAATAAGCTGTACGCATTGCAACATCCTTATATTTCTCATAAATAATATTAAAAGACTCTTGATTTCCTTCCTTCATACTTGCTATAAATTCTTCTTCCAATCTATTTTCTCCTTTCTTATTTCATGTATCTATATTAAAGAGGGATATTCCCTTTAGTTGGTTCATTTTAAGCATTAGAATGAAAAAAAGACACTCCTTCTAGCTAGAAGAAGTGCCCTCTATATTATTTTTGATTATACGCCTTGTATATCTTCTCCATATCATTATCCACAACATGTATACCTTCTGAATATTTAACAGTAGACATAGCTGCTAAATCATACTTTCCTGCGATACTATCATATTCTACACTTTCTACCTGCTTCCCATTTACATAGTAGATTGACTGATCACTATCAAATACTGTTACACTTTCTGTTTTATCTTTGCAAATGGCTTCACCATTTTCCATTGAATAATAAACAATTGAATGAGAAATTTGACTATCTGTAGTAGATTCGTTTTCTGTTATAAAAATATTACCCTTTTCTAAATATGAAAATCCACCATATTGACCAAAATACTCTTTATTTGATGCTAATACTTGAATAGCTGCTCCATCCTTTATAGTATACAAATATCCGCCATCCAGTTGTGTATCTCCAAATATAACAACCATCTCTTTAATATCATCATTATTTAGATTAATAAATGCAACTGAAAAATCAGTCTTTCCTTCTGATAGATAGTTTTGAATTATATTTATGTAAAGATTCACTTGTGACTTCCCATCTTTTACATTTTCAATGTTAGTTTCTCTTTTATTCGTTGTCTGCTCTTGTTCATATACAGTATTGTGTTGTTTAGATGTTTCTAATTTTATTATATCTTCTTTTCCACAAGCACTCATTGCAATACATGCTAAGATTATTAATAAACTAGCGGTGCCTTTTTTCATACTTTACTCCCTTTGCAAAATTAGTTAATGTAAAGTTTTCTTATACTCTCTAAAATTATACTAAAAATTTCTTTTGAGCAAACATCTTATATTCTTCATCTCTTCTTGTTTTTAAACCTGGGTTTCGCTTAACATATGCTTTAGCATCGGCATCTGGATTTGAATTTTTATTGTAGAGATAAGTCTTTGCATATCTATAATCAAAATCTGAAAGTAAGCTTTTAACTTTTTGAGTATTATTTGCACCCATGGCATCAATAACTTCTTTTGTTAAACTATTTAATCCACGATTATAGACTAAATCTACGGCTGCTGCATATGCATATTTGTCTAATTTAATATTTTTTGAGTCTAAATATGTATTAACCTTATCTGCAAATCTTCCATATACAATTTCAAAGAGGCGATCTGCTTCTTTCTGTGTAATTGAACCATCACTCTGATAATTTATTTTAACATCTGGGAAGTTGGCAATGTCCATTCCATAACCAATTGTTTGTCCATTATTATAAGGTTTCAAACTACATCCTTCTTTTGATTTAGTATACGCAATTCCTTGCTGCGTAACTGTATTATAAGATCCATTATTACCTGAGCTTGGTTTTTGACTTGCTGATAATGCAGTTGTAATGGCAGCTAATGTTTTACTACCAGCAAATCCATCATCTGTTAATCCATGTGCTTTTTGAAAATTCTTTACAGCTGTTTCTGTTCCACTTCCAAATGTTCCATCAGGTGTACCACAGTTATATCCTAGTTTATTTAAATTCTCTTGAAGTTTTTTTACACTGGAATCATTTCTTAAACCACGTGCTAAAGTTCCATTTTGTTTTTTAGAGTATACTGAATTTAGTCTTGTAATTGTTTCATCTGTAACTTGTCCACTTTGATCTTTTAATCCACATAATTTTTGAAAAGACATTAATGCACTTTTTGTATTATTCCCTACAATTCCATCAGGCGTACCACAAGCATATCCTATACTATTTAATTTTGTTTGTACGTCCTTTATTGTACTTTTACTTATTGTACTTGTTGTACTTGTTGCTCTTGCTAGTCCTTGAGTTGGATTTGAATAGGTAGCTGTTGCATATTCATCTGGATTGCTTCTTGTATAAACAACCGCAATATCACTCTCATCACTTTTCTCTAAATAATTCTTTTGCTGTACTTTATTTCCTGTTAACTTACTTGTTTGATATACCCCATAATTGTTTTCTTTTACTTCATTATAATTCGTGTTAATCATATAATTTCCTCCCCCTTAAATAATTTATAATTTTTATTTATTATAAATCTTTAATTTTAAATTGTAAATATTCTAAATATTTAACACTATCATGCAACCTAATATTCTCTAGCACAAGATATACTTTTTATCTAGATTATAATTTAGAAGGTACCCTAATAACTCATTTTACTTTCAATATTATTTTTAATATCATTTAAAATATTCTATATACACTTGCTTTTTTATTTATATTAATATTAGTATATATTCTATTCCATTTATGTTAATATTAGTATACAAGTTGTATTAATAAATATTTCCGGTATACTTTACCGATAGTAACTATTTATATGGCAATAAAAGAAATGGAGGAACAGATTATGTCTCTTACAATTAATTTAACACCAGATTCCTTAAAGGCACTTCGTGAGATAAATCCAATGATGATGTCTTATAACGTAGAATTTGCAGAAGTTACAGGTGGAACTTTCTGGAAAGCTTATACTCCAGAACAGATTGCTGGAACAGAAGATTTCTATGTAGAACCAACTTCTGAAGGTATTGCTGCAATGTATAAGGATTTGATGCAGGTTTATGCACCAATTAATTTATATAATGAAAAACTTCGTACGCTTGCAAAAGAATTAGGTCCTGTATGGGTACGTGTTTCAGGTACATGGGCAACAAAAACTTATTATGATTTTGATGGAACAACAAATGGTGTAGTTCCAGAAGGTTATCTCAATGTATTAACAAAAGATCAATGGATTGGTGTCCTTGATTTTGTCAAAGCAATCGGTGCGAAGCTTATTGTTTCCGTTGCTAACTGCCCTGGTCTCCACAGTGCTGATGAGCCTTGGAATCCATCTGAAGCAGAAAAATTATTTGGACTTAGCAAAGAATACGGTGTGCCAATTGATGCTGCCGAATTTGCAAATGAACCAAATATGTTAGAGCACACAGGTTTCCCACATGGCTATACTGCTGCTGACTATAGACGTGACCAAGATTTATTCTTTAAATGGCTTGGTGCAAACTACCCAGAATGTCTCCGTGTAGGTCCAAGTACTACTGGTGGTGACGTAATATTCGGTTCAGGTGAACAAGCAGATAGCAAAGCTGGTGGTGTTGAGCAAGTAGTTGGTGAAGTTGTTGGTTGTGATGACCTTATGGAAGGTACTACAGAACCTCTTGATGTATTTAGCTACCACTACTACAATGGGGTTTCAGAACGTCTTGCTTCTGTTATGCCAGAAGGTCATTGGCTTGCACATCAAGCAAATACTGAAGCTTACCTTGCTGTAGCACCTAACTTTGCAAAAATTTATACAGCTTTCCGTGATAAATATGTTCCAGGTGCAGAAATGTGGGTAACAGAATCTGGTGATGCAGGTGGCGGTGGTAACACATGGGCATCTACTTACCTTGATGTACTTCGTACTTTAAATGAGCTTGGCGGCTTTGCCACTATAACAAATGGTGTTATTTTCCATAACACACTTGCTTCTTCTGATTATGGTTTCCTTGCTCGTGAAGTATTTGATCCACGTCCAAACTACTTTGCAGTACTTCTTTGGAACCGTTTAATGGGTACAACTGTATACGATGCTGCTGAGCCAATTCGTGAAGGTGCACACGTTTATGTACATTCTCGTAAAGATGGTGAAGAAGGTTTTGCATACCTCATCATCAATAACTCATTAACAGATAGCACATTTGTAGAATTACCAAAAGCTGCAAAACGCTATACTTTAGCAGGTGAAAATGGTAATATGCGTGCTACAGTTATGACATTAAATGGTAATCCACTTGTATTAGGAGAAAACAACACATTACCATCATTAGAACCTGTAGATCAAGAAGCTGGTACTGTTGAATTAGCACCTGGTACTTGTACTTTCTTAGTAATATAATTAATAGAAAGATATAATCCTAATATCATTTATTGTTTATTAATATAAAAAGTACGTAATTAATTAACCCTTTCGTTAATTAATTACGTACTTTTTTACCGTTCCATTAGCAAGTGATAACCCTTATATGTAAAAATATAACAGTTTGTCTCATTATCACTTACTTATGATACGGTTCTCCTCACCTAGATAACAGTAGATATTAACTTTAACAAAGCTCACGGAGTTACATTTTAAATGGATGTGTGACAGATTAACTTTATTTCTTGTATGTTGATGGAAATGGATATACACTGATTTTACAAAGGATAGCAAATTTAATAGTTAGCATGTAAGGAGAAATGAGATATGAAAAATAACCCCAAAATTATTGTAGTTTCAGGTGCATCTACAGGTATTGGCTATAGTATTGCTAAGGAACTAGCTTCAGATGGCAACAAGGTGTATGCAGGTGCTAGGAAAGAATCAGATATAAAAAGATTGTCTGAAATACATAATATAATAGGAATCGAATTAGATATTATAAAGCCAGAACAAATTCGAAAAGCAGTTCAGCAGATCGAGTAAAAAGAAGGGTATATTGATGTACTTATTAATAATGCAGGCGTTACTGGATGGGGTTCAGTAATAGATAGAGATATGGAATATTTTCGTAGTGTAATGGAAATCAATTATTTTGGTCACCATATCATAGTAGTAAATGGGCTATTGAAGCATTTTCTCATTGCTTAAGACGTGAACTTAAACCCTATAGTATTCGAGTTGCCATTGTTCAGCCTGGTGCCATCCAATCAGAAGCTTTTATTAAAGATGAGAAAGATTTTAATGAGTATAAGGCTTATCAAAAGTCTGATTTTGTAAAATATGCAACTCCAATGCTTGAGGCTGCTTTTCATCGGAAGCCTATTTCAAAGGAGAAATCTCCGCTTATAGTAGTAAATGCTATTAAGCATGCCATTTATAAGAAAAGAAATGCTATTTATTATCAACCAGGTCGTAGGTTAGTACCTGACTTATTATTTGCAAAGTTATCTTATAAAGTAATAGATATGTTAATTGTTAGAATTCAGAAGAAAATAGAACCTTAAATGTATTACTAACTTCTTCTTTAGATATTGTGAAAAATAGTTAGATATCAACTGATTGAAAGCCAGCCTTTAACTTTTCAATTAGCACTGGAGAAGGAACCACCATGTCTTCTTCTATCCACTTAATAAGCATACTATGCATACCACCTAGGGCATATGAAATAAGATAAGGTAAGTAGGGAGTGAAAGATACCATAATTTCCTTGGAACGTACATATTCAAATACTTCGAAAGAACGACTATAAGAAATATCCATCAAAACAGTAAGGATATTCTGTTTCTTTAAAAGGCACAGAAATTCTCGCTTTTCTTCCCAAAAGTCAAAGTAAAGTTGTACAGCATCCCAATAATGATGAATGTCTTGATCCTTTACTTTTTTAATAAAAGATTCAAGCAGATTTTGAAAAAAATCATCTAAGATTTCTTCTTTATTGTTATAAAGTCTATAGAAGGTTTTGCGAGAAAGCTTAGCTTCTTGTGCAATCTGAGTAACCGTAATTTCCTTAAAATTATATTGCTGCATAATAATGAATAGGGCATCTGCTAGTTTTTGGCGAGATTGTATTGCTATTTTCCCATTGGTTGTGTTCATAAGTAACCTCCAGTGATATAAGTTAGATAAGTGTGCAACAAATAATGAGGGTATATATTAATTTTATTAAATACAAGTATAATTGATTAGGAGGATAAATCAAATGAAAATTTTAGTTTATGGAGCCGGAGTATTAGGAAGTTACTTAGCACATGAGCTTAATCAAGGACAACATCATGATGTAACCATTCTAGCACGTGGTAGGCGCTATGAGGCAATCAAACGGAATGGACTTGTGATTAATCATGTTAGGCAAAAGTGTGAAACAGTGGACAAATTGCATGTAGTAAATCAGTTAAAAGCAGAAGATGCTTATGATGTTATATTTGTAGTAATGCAAAAATCACAGCTTAATAGTATACTGCCAGTATTAGCAACAAATACTACCAGCAAAGCAATTGTCTTTATCGGAAATAATACAGAAGCTGATATAACTTACAAGAAGTTTATGCAAGAATCCGTGTCAAAACCTAATGTATTATTTGGATTTCTAAGTTGTGGTAGACGAAGAGAGGGACAAAAAGTATATAGCTGGCATGGCAATAATTGTGATATAACTCTTGGCACAGTGAATAAAATGAAAATAGATGAAAATGATTGGCATAAAGTGGTTTCAGGAACTCAATTAAAGTTAGATTTAAAACCAGATATGAATGCTTGGCTTAAGTATCATAGTGCACTTATTACACCTCTTTGTATAGCCATACAATATGAAAATGGCGAAACTAAAAAATTACATCATTCCAAAGCACTGAAACTATCTATAAGAGCAGTAAAAGAATCCCTATGTATGTTTGAGGATATGGGATTTCTAAAAGACTCACCTCATGATATGAAATTGCTAAAGTGGCCAACTATACTTTTGTATTATGCAATGGCACTATTGTTACCCACCAAAACAGGCCATCTTATAGCAATCTCTCATGCGCTTGCTGCAAAGAGTGAAGTAGAAATACTTAAGGAAGAACTTTTAAATTGTTCTAAAACTTATCACTACCCACTTCCTTCTTTTAATAGGCTGTGTGAACTACACAACGAAAAACATCTACTCTCAAGTGATAACTTTTTACTATAGGCTTACTACTTTTGAGCAATAACAGTAAGCCACTCTCCCTTTTCCTCTTTTTCCTCTTTATATAAATTCTCTATTACTTGAACTTGACTGAATCCCGCTTCCAACACAATCATTTCTATTGCCTCTTTTGTATAATCGTGGAACCAAGTTCTATAAACTTTTACTTCATTCTCATCTATGACGATGTACTGATCTAACCAAATATCATCCTCATAGTCAAAAATCTCCTCTAAAACAATATGATTACTGCCTCTCCAAAATCCCATATTGTCAATAAACCAGTCTTTAGTTAGTCTATTTTGACTTCTATGAACAGGGGTAGTTACATCAAAAATAAATAATCCTCCTGGCTTTAAAACTTCTTTTACGATTGTAAATAACCTACTTCTCTCTTCATCTGAAAAGGTATTAAGTTCACCATAAATCTGTATTACTACATCATAGTATTCCTTGTACTTGATACTAAATATATCATTACATATGTACCCTATATCTAAACCTTTTCTTTTGGCACTATCTCTGGCATATTTAATACTATTTTCAGAGAAATCAATACCTGTTACTTTATGTCCACTCATGCATAGTTTTTCAGCATATAATCCTGGTCCACATCCTAAATCAAGTATAGTACTTCTTTCTTTAATGTGTGTATTTAGAAAACTAATAGTTCTATCAATTATTTCCTTTCTTCTAGATGCTGCATCTGATTTCAAATTTAAATGACTCTGTAGCATTTGCTCTGCAAGATAAGCTTCTGTCCAAATATTTCCTGTCCCTCTTTGAAACAAAGTTGGTCTTTGGCTTAGTTTAGTAACCTGTTCCAATATTTCTTTACTTAACATTTTCAAAATCTCCTTCTAATATTTTCTTAATAATACATCTTCCTAAAAATATTTTAAGCAATAAAAAAAGCTGTAGATTTACTCTACAGCTTCTGCCTAAATGACAGTTTGCATCTGAAGAGTAAAATAGAATCAACTACACAATCTTGGCACTACAAATAAACTGTCTTCTTAAGCAGTTTATACCCAAATATTTGTATTGTTGAATCTACCTTACTTCTCCGTACTCCCTATATTAGTTGACGTCTAACACTAGGTAAGTCGAACAAACCACCATCCTTTATAGTATTATTATTAATAATTATAATATTTAAAATAATATATATCAATATCAAAAACTTTTTTCCTTGGTAATTCTATCACTTACTAATAGAATAGCTGTTGTAACTATTAAAAATAAAAAGGTTCACTTTACTATTATAATATTACCTAAGCATTATCCTTTATAGATTGACTCTATGTAGATTTCATTTGGAGCAATCGTAAGTAGTTCAGCTGGCATAATCCCTTTATACTTTTGCATATAAGCATTGACAATCTTGATTGCATAATAATATCCTACATTCTTGGGTATCCCTAATGCTTCATTTCCAAACATATATTTTGAATACTCTTCTGGTGGCATTTTTTGATTCATAACAGCTTCAATCTTCTTCCACACAAAAATCTCTTCAGCTTCTTTTATACCTTTATGCCATGATGGTACTAAATTATGAAAAAGGCTCATGGCAAAGGCATCAGCCTCGCCTTCAATAATCATCTTCTCAAGAAATGAATCATTTAGCCCCTTACCCTCCTTTTTACAATACCAGTAATCTCCCCAAACACTGTGATGGTATTCATGTGCAAATACAAATGGAAGCCATTCCTGAAAGTGTTTCTTAGATGGATTGATATTCAGTATAATATTTCCCCATACCCCAGTACCATAAACACTTTCAGGTATGTCCGTTGTTGACGGATATATGGCAATATGTAATATATCCTCATCTTCCTTCGGAAGCTTATCACATATCGCTTCAAACACCTTTATATACTGTGCCCAATCAATTTTTTCTAAAAGATCAAATTGTCTCTGTGCTTCTTCTTTATCCATATTACAAATTGGTTTCATATGATCCATTGAAAAGGGCGCCCCTTGTGTTAGTATATCCCAATAAGGAGCAATCATTGTCTCATGCCACGCCAGTTCTCCCGTCCCTTTCACTATATACTGCTTAAGATTACGATACGCTAAAATAAGATTAAGTTTCATCTTTTTCCTCCTGTTTGCATATAGGAAAATATAATGTATACCCATTGCTAACTGAATCCCATTCATATATGGGGCTAAATCCAGACTTCTTTTCAGTTGATATTTCTTATACTCAAAGTTAGTGAATACATCCCAAGCTGCAAGCACATGATTTCCTAATTCATAACTCTTATAGGGTGGCACATTTACTACAAGGTACTCTGATTCCGGCATAATTGTAGTTTCTAATTCTTCATATATCGGATATTTCTCCATATATGGAATTTCGAACCCAAGCGTTAATGTAGTAAACTTTTTTCCTTGATAAACATGTGTTAAATAAGCCCCACCAACTGGATTATTACCACATCTATGATATAACTTTTCATAAAGGTTAGACCGTTTACATTCTACGTAAAAATTATGTGGGAACATATTCTCCTCATTGCGCCTTATACTATACCAAAGGGTACTAGGTTTAAAATAAAAACTAACCTGTGGCTTTGGTAATTCTAAGCGATCTCTTCGAGCAATTTCGTGAGATGTTTCTTCAACTACTTCCAGCAGTAATTGTTTCATCTCTTCTTTTTCCCAGATATGTTGCTTTCGAAATGTATTTGGTGTAACATAAAAAGCCCTTTTGAAAGCTCTTGTAAAACTTTCCTGAGTACTAAATCCATTTCTTTGAGCAATCTCTATGATTGGGAGCTTCGTATACCTTAAATCCATAACAGCTTGAGCCATTTTTTCATTATGTTTGTATTCACCAATATTCATGTGAGTTCTCGACATAAATATTCGGTTCATCTGTTTCATTGAATAGCCCTTATTTTCAGCTACACTCTTACAGTCAACATCTTCTAATCTGTCACTAATTAATCGCCGAACCTCATCAACAATGTCTTTATACATATTTATCCTTCCTTCATTTTAGCTTAAATCCCATTTCAAATCCTGACATTTTGGGACATTATATCAAATCACTTTAGTATTTGCAATCTCTATATACTGCCAATATAAATACATTGATTTTTCCCATCAATAAAAAGGGAGTGTCGCGAAACTATAAAATAGTTTCGTGGCACTCTTTTGCTATGTATATAACTGGAAGTTTATATCTATATTTAGAAATTTATCTTAATTTTAGCCTACTTTAATAAGCCTATGATTATTACTGTTAAAAT
>JAZKZQ010000030.1:0-8430 GCA_045612745.1 Cellulosilyticum sp.
CCTGTAACCTGATCAACAGATATAGGACTATATATTATTTGCCCTAAATTAGCTTTTGCATCTTCATACCATGCATTACCTTTGCTCTTAACTTGGTTTTCATCTGTAATTTTACTATCTAAAATAACAGAACCATCTTCACTTGCAAAATATACATTTTCAATGCCATGTACAGTCTCTTTTATACCACGTAAACTATATTGTACCCTCTTCTGATTTTCTTCATAATCTTTTTCAGAATTGGCAAGTTCTTTAATATCTACATCTTTATCTAATATTTGTAACTGTTGAGCTATTGTGTTAAGATACTCAGAAAAACTATTTTCTATTTCTTTAAGTGTATCTAAACCCATAATTGTTAAATTCTTTTGTAAGGCAGCACTGGATTCCTTATAAACAACTATCCCTACCGCTAATAATGATATAAATAATATAAATGCATTGGCTGCTACTATCTTGGCACGCAATTTCATCTTTATCTTCTTTTTATTTGTATCGCTTTTCATCTTATTTCTCCTCTTAGTTATTTTACTGTAAATATTTGTAAGTCATGTTGTGTTATATGTATCGACTAATTCCCTAGCTTATTTATTAACATTGTGTAAAATAACTGTGTATTTTTAGAGGCTATGAATAAGAAAACACCTCAAGTTATCGTATCCATAACTTGAGGTGTTTTCTTATTCATAACGTTTATGAGAACTTATAAAGGCTTCTAATTCTGTTTTTGTTGGAAGGATTGCATTATCTTCCTTAGATGTTACCATGAGTGCGCCAATGGCGTTTCCTCTTACAATTGCTTCTTCGTAAGACTCACCATCTAATAAACCACTTAATACACCTGTTGCAAAGCCATCTCCTGCACCAACAGTATCCACTACTTGATCAACCTTAAATCCTGGAACTACCTTTTCCTCTTCTAAAGTCTTAAGGTAAGCACCACTTGCACCATTTTTAATAATGACAGCCTTAGCACCATGATTTAAATAAAAGTCTGCAATTTCCTCTTTTGTTTGTTTTCCTGTAAGAATAGCTCCTTCTTTAATACCTGGTAAGATAATATCACATCTACTAGCAATATCATTTAATACTTCTCGCATTTGTGCTTCACTTTTCCAAAGCTGTACACGAATATTTGGGTCAAAACTAATAAGCATATTATTTGCTCTAGCTTTTTCGATAGCGGCATAAACTGCCTCACGTGCACTCTCAGAAAGTGCTGGTGTAATACCCGTAATATGAAGCATTTTGGCATCTTCAAATGATGTATTTTCAATATCTTTATATGTCATTTGACTTGCTGCTGCATTTTTTCTAAAGTAATGAACTTTTGGATCACCATCTACTACTTTTGTTTTAAAATAAAAGCCTGTTGAATGATCTTTATTAATATACACACTATCTGCTATAATACCTTCTTTGTGAATAACACTTGCAATATGCTCACCAAATACATCATCACCTAATTGTGTAATATAAGCTACCTTATTTCCTAATCTTGAAAGCCCAATGCTGACATTAAGTTCAGCACCTGCAATTCCTTTTGAGAAGCTTTCAATATCTGTAAATTCACCTTCATTTTCTGCAATGAATACAACCATTGCTTCACCAAGTGTAATTAACTCTCTGCTCATTGTAATTCTCCTATACTAAAAAATAGAACATTCTTAATTAAATTATTTAATCTATTTTGCAACCCCATTTAATTTTTCATTAAGTTCAAGTAACTCCTCTTTGGTTACTGTTACATGTGCTGCACCAAGTAATGTAATAAGACGAAGAACTGTATAGCTTCCAAGCATTGTCATTAGACTATCTATACTTCTACCTTCTTCTTCTTGCTTTTTGCTACCCATCATACCAGCCACAAGTGGCGCTAAAAAGTCACTAAAGATTTTACATGCTTCTTCTGATTTTGCAATAACTTCTACCTTATCATTTAATGAGAAATATCCTTCTGGTGCTGTAATATCAAACCAGTTTAAGATTGCCCCTTTTTCTTTTAAGCGGTACTCCTCATTAAAAGTATCTACTTTGCGGATAAAGCTTTCATCTTTGCAGTCACCGGCTACAGCTACAAGTGTACTTTCTCCTGCATTTGGTACTTCAAAGTAGAAGAAGTGTACATCACTTGTTTGTTTGCCAAGACTCTTACCATTTACAAAGAGTTCAACCTCTGACTGGTTTGAATAAACTGTTACTTTAGTGACATCTTCTACTCTATCTACATAGCGTTTACCACAGATATGTACAAATGGCTCATCTGATAACCATGCTTTGTAAGCATAGAACGAATCTTTTTTGTATTTTCTATCAAACGTTACTAAACCTTTGTGGTTTTGTCCATTTTCGCCACCTTCATTACGTGAATCTGCACCAAAGTCAAACATATTCCATACGTGAGTTGCCCATAAATATTTTCTTTGGAAGAATTGTTTAATTAATTCTTCATGATAGTATGCTTGATACTCTTCTGTGTAATCCCCTTGTTCTGGATTAGATGTGTGCCAGTTTAAGGCTTCACAACCATATTCACTACATCCAATTGGAATATTTGGATATTTTTTATGGAATTCATCAAACCAAGGACCATTCATAGATGTGTCTCCACCATACCATCCAAAGTAGTGGTTATATGATACTGTATCAGGAATTTGTACATATGGATCATCCATACTACACATAGAAACACAAGCTATTGTTGTTAAACGTGTTTTATCCATTTCATGTGCTAAGTCATTTAGAATCACATGGTTTTCTCTTAAATCTTCATCCGAATCACCATTCATTGTAATTTCATTTGATAGTCCCCATACAACGATTGATGGGTGATTGTAGTTTTGAGTAATTAATTCTTTCATTTGTGAAATTGTATTTTCACGACCTGTAGGCATATGTGTTGAGATATATGGAATTTCTGCCCAAAGTACAAAACCATGTTCATCGCATAAATCATAGAAGTATTGATCATGTTGATAGTGTGCTAAACGAATAGTTGTTGCACCCATTTCTTTAATTAAAGCAATATCTTCTTCATGGTCTTCTCTTGATAAAGCATTTCCTTTACCCCATTTATCTTGGTGACGCGATACACCACGTAATGGATATTCTTCACCATTTAAAATAAATCCGTTATCTGGGTGAATCTCAAATGTTCTACAACCAAAACGTGTGCTAATGTTATCAAGTACTTTTCCCTCTTCTACAAGTTCGGCTTCTGCTGTATAAAGGTATGGATCTTTAAGTCCATGCCATAAGTGTACATCTTTGATCTCAAAGTTTACTACGCTTTCATTTGCTGGCACAGTTTGCTCTGCTACCACACTGCCATCTTGTGCCTTTAAAGTTACTTTTAAATTTTGTGATACCTTTGCATTTGTTAAGTATACTTCTACCTCAACTTTTGCATCTTTGTGTACTACTTCTGGTGTTACTTTAATACCAGGGCCACCATAGTAATCAAGATCGAAGTGAGAGTTATTTACTGCAATAATATTTACATCACGGTATAAACCACCATAGAAAGTAAAGTCTGCATTTTGTGGATATACATGTTCGTTAATACCATTATCAACTTCTACTACAATTAAGTTTTTATCTTCTAATACATCAGTAATGTTGACTCTCCATGTTGAATAACCCCCATCATGATGTGCTAATTTTTTGCCATTCACATATACAGTCGCAGAAGAGTTTGCCCCTTGGAATTCTAAATAATATTGATCTGCTTCTGGTAAATCCATTTTTTCTAATTCTTTTGCATAATATGCTATACCACGATAAAGATCATTTCCACCATCTTGTCCATCAATATCATTCCATGTGTGAGGTAATGTAACCCAATACCATCTTTCAGGCATTACTTCAGGTACTGCCATAGCTTCTTTAGAAAATGCCCATTTTGTATTAAAATTATATACTATTCTCATATTACTCTTCCTCCCAAATCTGCCTACAAAACTAGTCTCTGTAATTACTCTTATAGTATTATTTTTTATATGCTAGTTTCATTATATCAAAGAATGATTTTTTCTAACCTTACATATCCGTCTATAATATTCAAATATCCGATATTTCCTAATGAAATTTCATTTATATTTAATAAGATAATGAGCATCAAAAAAAGGATAATTACCACTTATTAAGTGATAATTATCCTTTCACTAACTTTTTGAAAAACATGTCATGTTGTTTATTTACTAAATGAATCTGATAAGCTGATTTGATTCATCTTCTTAATTTTTGCATAAATTTGAGGTACCTCTGTTTCAATCTGTTTTCTATGAGCTAATATGGCATCCCAAATAAGTTGTGGTGTCTTATACTGGCTATATGTTCCTTCTAATCTAACATCTTCAATAAGTCTAAATAAATAATCTATTTCATCATCAGTATAAGTAGGTACCAATGCATATCCTTGAGATACACGAAGATAGTCTTCACTATTAAACTCAAAAGCACTTTCCCACCATTTTGTATAATTTTCAAATCCACTTGCGCCTTTAATTTCATCTACTATACTATGAGCTGCATGGTACCCACACATTAATGCTCCTTGTACTTCAACCTCCACAAATGCTGCTGTATCACCAATAGCTATTACATTTCCTTTATAAGGTTTCTTTAATGATGAAAATGCTTTTACTGGACATCCTTGCTTCTTAATGACTTTAGCATCCTTAAGTTGCTCTTTCAAAGGACTATCTATCAATAAATTATCATAAACAGTTGCAGGTCTTAAACCTATATCTCCAGATATGGTCATTTCTACGATATGATTTCCATACAAACTAGGTCCTATAATAACTGGTGCATTAGAATGATATGCTCTACCATAATAAAGATTCCAGCTATAAGGTTCAATACCTTTTACTCCTTCTAGGAAATACTTTACAGTTTGTGCTGTAGCAAAATGTATTCTTCCTTCATTAAGACCAAAAATACCATTCAGATGTGCATTTACACCTTCTGCAATAATTAACTTTTTACCTTTAATAGTATCTGTCTTCCCATCACATTTTACCTGTACACTTACTTCATCGCCACAATCTTCTCCACCTATTGCTAAAGTTTGCATCCTAAATTCTACACCACATGCTTTACACTCTTCATACAAATCTGCCAGTAACTTGCACTTATCAAATTTAAATGCAAATGCTTCTTCATTAGGATGTGCAAAATGAATAATATGATTTTTAGGTGAATGATAATATTTATTTTTTACAGGTACTAAGTCACCTGTATATCTGACTTCAAAATTGTTCTTTTTAAATATTAACTTGCCATCAGCAATCTCTAAACATTCTCCTTCATATCCATCATCCATAATAAACTGCGCTGAACAAGCACGACGTAACTTCTTAAAATCTTTATTTTTTTCTATAACTTGTACTGTAAGTCCTAACTTAGCTGCTGTACTTGCTGCCATAAGCCCTGCTGGTCCTGCTCCTATAATGATTAAATCAACTTTTTTATTCATATTTCACCTCTTAATTTTTTTTATAATTTTTATTATATTTTATTCTGATTATATAAATTTATTATGTATTTTCATAAATTTTATAAAATTATTTTATATTTTTTAAAATTTATGAAAAATTTTTATATTTAAATATATACATATATTCGAGTTGATAACTCAAATATACTATAAAAAAGCTGTTGCACTGAAAAAATCAGTTAATGCAACAGCTTCTTTTTTAATCCAATAATCCTTGCTCCTTTAGGGTTTCGATAGGTTGTATCTTTTCAAATATTTCAGGTCTATCCTTTCTAATTTGCTCTCTATGCTTTAGAAGTTCACGCCATAATGTTTTAGGTACCTCAAATTGACTAAAATTACCACATAAATCTTTTCCTTCTATTAATGCAAATAGGTAATCTATTTCATCATCTTTAAAGCTTGCTTTAATGCCTAATGTACCATAAAGTTTTACAAATTCAGTACCGTCCATACGATTAAATTCAAAGGCTTTACGCCACCAACTTGTATACTCTTTAAAACCTTCTTCACCTGCTAGCTCTTTAGCTACAGCCTGCCCTGCATTAAATCCACACATTAAGGCTCCTTGTACAATTACTTCTATATGTGCAGCACTGTCTCCAATAGCAAGTACATTACCTATATATGGTTGTTCAATTGGTGTATAAGATCTAACAGCACAACCTGTTTTATTAATAACCTCTGCATTTCTAAGATTTTCACTTAATGGACTATCTTTCACTAGCTTTTGGAAAAACATATCAGGTTTTAAATCTTTCATCCCTGTTATAGTAAGCTCTACAGTATCTATATCTTCTATACTTGCACCTACCATAATATCAGCAAATGGATGATAAACATCACCGAATAACTGATTCCAACTTTGTCTTTCAAACCCCTTAGTATTTACAAGTGTATAACTTGTTACTAATGGCATACCAAACAATCGTCTTTGTTTATTTAATCCAAATACACCTGTTAAATGAGCATTTACGCCCTCTGCAATAATTAATTTTCTAGCAGAAATACATTCGGATTTTCCATTCTTTCTAATTCTAAGATTAATCTCATTACCCTTATCTTCTCCATCATATGCTATTGTCTCAAATCGCATTTCTACACCTAATTTTTCACACTCTTCTCTTAAGTCTCTAATAAGATGACCTTTATCAAATTTAACAGCAGATGGTCTTTGATTTGGATGAGCAAAATGTACTTTATGCCCTTTAGGTGAAATCCAATTATTACTAATAATATCAATGGTACGCCCTGTATACGGTACCTCAAATTTGTTTTTCGTAAATATTACTTTATTATCCTTCAGGTAAATTGTTTCATCTTCATATCCTTCATCTAATACAAATTGTGCTGAACAAGCACGTGTTATCTTAGTAATATCTTTCTTCTTCTCTATAACAACCACCTTTAGTCCTAATTTAGCTGCTGTACTTGCTGCTACAAGACCTGCTGGTCCTGCCCCTACCACTATTAAATCTTTCATTATTTAATCCCCCTTAATCTTCCGTTTTTATATCACATTGTATAATGAGTAATTTATTTACTAAATGAATCAGATAAACTAATTTGATTCATTTTTGTAATTTTAGCATAAATTTGAGGTGCTTCTGTTTCAATTTGCTCTCTATTAGCTAATATAGCATCCCATATAAGTTGAGGTGTCTTATACTGACTATATGTTCCCTCTAACCTTTCATTTTCGATAAGACTAAATAGATAATCTATTTCATCATCAGTATATATTGGAACTAGTGCATATCCTTGAGATACACGAAGATAATCTTCACTATTAAATTCAAAAGCATCTCTCCACCATTTTGTATAATTTTCAAATCCACGTATCCCCTTTATCTCATCTACTACACTATATGCTGCATGATATCCACACATTAAGGCCCCTTGTACCTCAACCTCCACAAATGCAGCTGTATCTCCAATAGTTAGTACATTTCCTTTATATGGCGTCTTTAATGATGAAAAGGCTTTTACTGGACATCCTTGTTTGTTAACAATCTTGGCATCCTTAAGTTGTTCTTTCAAAGGACTATCTATAAGTAAATTTTCATAAACACTTGCAGGTTTTAACCCTATATCCCCTGATATGGTCATTTCTACTATATGTTCCCCATATAAACTTGGTCCTATAATAACTGGGGCATTAGAATGATATGCTCTACCATAGTAAAGATTCCAACTATAAGGCTCAACCCCTTTAACACCTTCTAGAAAATACTTGACAGTTTGTGCAGTTGCAAAATGTATTCTTCCTTCATTAAGTCCAAAAATACCATTTAGATGTGCATTCACACCTTCTGCAATAATTAGTTTTTTGCCTTCTATAGTATCTCTCTTTTCACCACATTTAACCTCTACCCTTACTTCATCTCCATAATCTTCTCCACCTACTGCTAAAGTTTGCATGCTAAAGTCTACACCTAAATCTTTACACTCCTCATATAAATCTGCTAATAATTTGCGTTTATCAAATTTAAGTGCAAAGGGTTCCTGATTAGGATGTGCAAAATGAATAATGTGATTTTTAGGCGAATGATAATACTTATTTTTTACAGGTACTAAATCACCCGTATATTTCACTTGAAAGTTATTATTTCTAAATATTAACTTATCATCAGCAATCTCTAAACATTCTCCCTCATATCCATCATCCATAATAAACTGCGCTGAACAAGCACGGCGTAACTCATTAAAATCCTTATTCTTCTCTATTATCTTTACTGTAAGTCCCAATTTAGCTGCTGTACTTGCTGCCATAAGACCAGCTGGTCCTGCTCCTATAATAATTAAGTCAAACTTTTTATTCATATTCAACTCCTTAAAATTTATATCATTATATATTATTTAATATTTTTATGAATTTTTTATGTTTAATATTCTTTGTAAACATTTTAAATATAATTAATAAAATTATA
>JAZKZQ010000031.1:0-5155 GCA_045612745.1 Cellulosilyticum sp.
ATATTAAATGATTAAAGCTAATACAAAAGATTGAAGTATGACAGTGGTGAAAGATGCAATTATCAAATCGTTTAGCAACACTTACAAAATATGTACCACAAGGAAGCCGTGTGATTGATGTGGGGACAGATCATGCCTATGTGCCTATTTATTTAATTAAAAATAATATCGTAACAAGCTGTATGGCAACGGATATAAATAAAGGCCCTCTTATAAAAGCACAACAAAATATGGATAAGTATCGTATTTCTAATATCAAATTAAAGCAAACAAGTGGACTTCAAGGGGTTACAGAAGAAGATGGTAATGTAATTATGATTTCTGGTATGGGAGGCTATCTTATTATAGATATTTTAAAAGCAGCTATGCCACTGGTTAAAGCAGTAAATCGTTTGATTTTACAACCACAACAAGATATAGATCAGGTAAGAAAATTTTTACATGGAAATGGTTTTAAAATTATTACTGAAGACTTTGCCAAAGATGACGATAAATACTATACAATTTTAATTGTAGAAAAAGGGGAAGAAATGTATGATAAAGAGTATGAATATCTTTATGGTAAATGTCTAATTGAAAAAAAATTACCATTATTTAAAGAATGGTTAATAAAAAAAGTAGAAAAACTAGAAGAGATTAAAAAACATTTAAAAGAAAAACAAGGTGAGCAACCAAGTGCTAGGATATTAGAATTAGACAAAGAAATTCTACAAATAAAAGAGGTGATAGTATGCCTAAATTAAAAGAAATTACAAATGTATTAGAAACATTAGCACCGTGCTATTTAGCTGAAAGCTGGGATAATGTAGGCCTTATGATAGGAAGTTATGAAGCAGAAGTGTCTAAGGTGCTATGTGCTTTAGATGTTAATGAGGCAGTTGTAGATGAAGCTATTGAAGAAGGTGCAAAGTGTATTGTAAGTCACCATCCATTTTTCTTTGCACCATTTAAAAGTTTGAATTTAGATAGTTCTAAAGGGCGTATGATTAAGAAGCTTATTCAAAATGATATTGCAGTTTATAGTATGCATACAAATTATGATATTGCTAAAGGTGGTTTGAATGATTATTTATGCGAGCTGCTTCAACTAGAAAATACTGAAATATTGGAGGTTACAGGTTCACATACTTTTTGTAAAGTAATTGTATATGTTCCAACAACACACCTAGAGGTTGTACGTCAAGAAATTATTCAAAGCAATCGTTGTAGGATAGATGATTATAAAGGATGTACTTTTAGTAGTGTAGGTGAAGGTACGTTTATACCATTAGAGGGTAGCAATCCATTTATAGGGACTCAGGGAAGCTTGGAGAAGGTAGTAGAAAATAAAATTGAATTCATAGCATATAGGGATGACGTAAATAGTTTAATAAATAAAATTAAAGCTGTTCATCCTTATGAGGTGATGGCATATGATGTTTATGAGTTAGTACACTTCAATGAGCCTTATGGTGTAGGGAGAGTAGGAAATTGTAAAATACCTATAAGCTTTGAAGATTTTATTATACAAATAAAAAAAGTATTTAATATACCGTATGTACGTATTACTGAGGAATATAATAAACCTATTCAAAGCGTTGCAATATGTTCAGGAAGTGGCAGTGACTATATCAAAACAGCAGCTAAAAGGGCTGATATATATATAACTGGTGATATGCAATTTCATAAAGGCCAGATGGCAAAAGAAATGGGTATTCCAGTAATCGATATAGGTCATTACGCTTCAGAAAATATTGCAATGCAACATATTAGTCATTATTTAAAGGAGAAGTTAAAGACGTTAGATGTAGTTTGTTCAATGGTGAATGGAGAGACATTACAAGTAAAATAATATATAGGGGGGATTTTAAATGACAAGGGTAAGGATACAATTTAAAAATGGTGAGATATTAGAAGTTCAAAAAGGTATTACGTTAGGAGAAGTTGCAGATAGCATGCAAAGTCAATATACTTATCCTATTATGGTAGGAGAGTGTGGACATAATTTAAAAGAACTTTCTTATAAGGTAGAATCAGATTTGAGTAATTTTAGATTTATTGATTTAAGTGAAAAAGATGGTATGCGTGTTTATCAGCGTACGGCTACATTTTTATTAATTGCAGCTGCTAAGCGTGTATTACCAAAATGTCATATCTTGGTGAATCATCATATTGCAGGTGGATTTTTTTGCGAATTTTCCGATGAAACCTATTGTAGCGAAGAACATATTAATGCTATTGAATTAGAGATGAAAAAGATGGTGGATGAGGCATTACCAATTGAAAAGACAATTATGAGTGTAGCGGAAGCAATGCCTTATTTTAAAGATCATGGGCAAGAAGATAAAATAAAATTATTTAAATACCGTAGAACTTCTACAATTAATATGTATACTTTAGATGGCGTGAAAGATTATTTTTATGGTTATATGCTTCGTAATACAAAAGATATAAAAATTTTTAAATTGATTCCTTATGCCTATGGGTTTATATTACAATTTCCAGATGAAAAAAAACCTAACCTACTTGCAGAATTTAAGCCACAACCAAAACTTTCAAGTATTTTTAGAGAATCAGAGCAATGGGCACGTATTCTAGGAGTAGATATGGTAGGGGCATTAAATGATGTTATAGCATCTGGTAAGACTGATGAACTTATTAAGATTTCAGAAGCACTTCATGAAAAGAAGATTGCCAGTATAGCTGATAAAATAGCTGAAAAGGGTGCAGTAAAATTAGTACTTATTGCAGGACCTTCTTCATCAGGAAAAACTACTTTTGCAAAAAGACTTTGTGTACAACTTCGTGTGAATGGCATGAAACCACATTTGATTTCTATAGATGACTACTTTGTAGATCGTCAGCATACGCCAAAAGATGAAGAGGGGAACTATGACTTTGAGGCATTAGAGGCTATAGATATAGATTTATTTAATGAGCATATGAAAAAGCTTATTGCAGGAGAAGTTGTAGAAATTCCTACTTTTAATTTTATTTTAGGCCAGAGAGAATATAAAGGTAACAAAATGCATTTAGGTGATGAAGATATACTTGTTATTGAGGGGATTCATGGTTTAAATGAAAAGCTTAGCTACGCAATTCCAAAAGAAAATAAATATAAAGTCTATGTAAGTTGTTTAACGCAACTTAATATAGATGAGCACAATCGTATACCAACAACAGATACAAGGCTTATTAGGCGTATGGTAAGAGACAATGCTTATCGTGGTACGGCACCAGAACTTACATTAGAACGTTGGGCATCTGTTAGACGTGGTGAAGAGAAAAATATTTTTCCATTTCAGGAAGAAGCAGATGTTATGTTTAATACAGTGCTTATTTATGAATTAGCAGCCCTTAAAGCTAAAGCAGAACCATTATTATTCAGAGTGGGTTATGATTCTCCTTATTATACAGAAGCAAAACGTATTTTAAAATTCTTTGAATACTTTTTAGTTATGGATAGCTCAGAGATTCCAAGTAATTCATTATTACGTGAATTTGTAGGTGGGAGTTCCTTTGAATAAGTAGTAGGTTGACAAGGAACTAAAAATAAATTATACTGAGTAAGCTGTTAAGTAAATCAGACAGTCGCACGTATCAGTTCGAAAGAAGATACTTGAGGAACGTCCGGGCTCCGCAGAGCAAGGTGCTGGGTAATACCCAGTGGAGGCAACTCTAAGGATAGTGCAACAGAAATAAACCACCTATCATAAGATAGGTAAGGGTGGAAAGGTGAGGTAAGAGCTCACCGTCCTCTAGGCGACTAGGGGAGCCATGTAAACCCCACCTGGAGCAAGACCGTATAGAAAGACGCTAATAGTGGCTCGCTAGTCTTTGGGTAGGTCGCTAGAGCCAACAGGTAACTGTTGGCGTAGATAGATGACTGTTTAATACAGAACCCGGCTTATAGATTTGGTTAACACAAAAGCTTAAGGCATTTGCCTTAAGCTTTTTTTAGTATCAGTAAATTTATTGATTTTGTATATAAAGTGATTGCGTAGGGAATGCAATAGTAATATTTAAATCTTTACAAATCTGTAAAATCCCTATATTAATACGTTCTTTAACTTGTAAGTATGAGGCATAACTTGTATCTATAGAGTAATATATAATTTGAATATTAAGAGCATAATCACCAAAATTTTCAAATGCAACAAGATAAGTATTATTCTCAACACCTTCATCTTTTTCTAGAATATCTTTAATCCTACTGATACATAAATTTAAGTCATTAATAGATGTGCCATAATCTACACCTAACTCAAACTTAACACGACGTTTTTCCATTCGTGTCCAGTTAATAAGGTTTGCGTTGCTAATTTCAGCATTTGGAATAACTACTTGACCTTGAGTAAAAGTACGTAATCGTGTACTTCTAAAACTAATATCTTCCACAATACCTTCAAAGCCAATAAGCTCAATCCAATCACCTATAACAAAAGGTTTATCTAGCATAAGTAAAAAGCTTGAAAAGATATTTGATAATGTATCTTTACCAAGATAAGCTATAGCAACCCCACCGATACCTACACCAGTAAGTACCGTTGGTAGGCGATGAAAAATACAACTTAAAGAAATAAAACTCCCAAGGATTACTATGGCAGCACGTGTAAGACGTGCAGTAAATCGTATAAATAAAGAGTTATCCATAAATGGCAGTTTAATATTTAAGTCATTAAGGATTTCTTCATATATATATGTGAGTAAAAAGAAAATCCATGTAATAAGTGCAAAGAGTAATGCACCATAAATTTGAGAAAGTATTTGAAACGGAATAATACTAATTGGAATGTTAATAAACCAAAAAGACTCTATCGTTATACTTTTATAGCTTGTAAGAGGTGATAAAGCTAGTGCACAATAAAGACCTGTTAATAAAAATAAATAGTTAAAAGGCTTTTGTAATTTATCAAGGTGATTAGAACCTATGCGTATATTTCTGATTTCAATACGTGAAACTAAATTAATTACTAAGCGGCTTAATAAACGATGACAAATTAAAAAAGCAGCAAGCAAGAAAAGGCTGGCAGCCAATCGAATATAAAGTGGATTTTGGGAAAAGTTTAAAAAAAAGTTGTTCATAGTTCATCCTTTCTGATTGCTAATAGTATAGCATTTAAACCATTATACTTGTATATTAAAGCATATTACAATAATCAAATGTAATTATAAA
>JAZKZQ010000032.1:0-18063 GCA_045612745.1 Cellulosilyticum sp.
ATGAAATTATAGGAGATGCGTCAAAGCGGGAGAAGTATGATAGGGAGCGCACTTTAGGTGGACAGCAAAACCAACAGTCTCAAAAGGGTAGTAAGACGCAAGGACCTTTTAAGGGACATGGACAAGCACAGGAGCAAAAAAGAAAAACAGCGCCTAATATGGGGAATATGAATTTTGAGGGACAGTTTGAAAGTTTCTTTGGTTTTAATCCTCAGACGAAGGAAATGAAAGGGAAAGGGCAAGGCTCAAATCCTCTGAATACAGATGCATTATTTAGTAGTTTTTTTAATCCTAAGAAAAAGCGATAGGGGGATTTTGTTTGAAACGAATTGTCATATTAGACTGTTTTATTGGCAGTATTGTCATATTAGCTATTTATATGATACCAAAGCTTATAAAAGATGAAGGTATCAAGGAACTTTATTTTTTATTTTTTGGGATTGTATTTGTTTTTTTAGTTATTGATTTACTGTGTGTCATTGGCAGTGCCTATTGGAAAAAGGGTGGACAAATCAAGATTAAAAAAAGTGAAAATCTAGGTATAAATCAGAAGGTATATCATAATACCTTAGATGGGCAAGAAGTTACAGAAATTGCATTATTAAATGAAGAAGGTCATGTAATTAAAACTTGGGAATTAATAGGTCACACAGCCCTTGTTATTGGTCGTGAAAACGGCATTAACGATGTGGATATTGATTTGGAAGAAAGTGCGTACAGTGCTTTAGTCGAACAGCAACATGCAGTACTTAATTATGCTGCCCAGACATGGTTTATTGAAGATTTACACTCTAAAAATGGGGTAAGAATTCAAAAAAATGAAGATGGTGGCTGCTATAAACTAGCTAAGGATAGACCTTGTAAGCTATCAAAAGGCGATATCATACTGATCGCAAACACAAAATTACTAGTGAGATGAAAGGCGTGGGAAAATGGGTTTAATAAGATGTCCAAATGGTCATATGTTTAGTTCAAGAAAATATGGAACAATATGTCCTTATTGTAATATGGAAACTGCTAAAAAAGAAAAAATAGAGGAAGTACCTAAAGATTTTGACCCTGAAATGGAACTTTTAGAAGAAGATATTGAGCCTGTATGTGGTTGGCTTGTATGTGTAGAAGGTGCCAGAGTTGGAAAAGATTATAAAATCAGAACAGGTAAGAACTTCATAGGACGTGCAGATGAAATGGATATTCAAATATTAGGTGATAATAAAATTTCACGTAGAAATCATGCCATTGTAGTTTATGATCCTAAAAAGCGTCAAACGGTATTATTGCCAGGGGATGCCGCTGGGATTGCTTATTTAAATGATGAAGCTGTTTATGTGCCTACACCCCTTTCACCTTATGATGTGGTAGAACTTGGAAGAAGCAAGTTCTTATTTGTACCTTTCTGTGGTGAGCATTTTGAATGGGATGATACAAGTAAATGATGGTGGGAATAATTGTTTTATTAGTTGTACTTGTGGGTGTAAGAATATATTTTCAAGGGGCACTTCAGAAAACAGTGAAAGAACCTATAGAAATCGGCACAGCTACTTTCATAGGGGACTTAGAGGTACAAGCAGATGCTTTTGAAATACTACAAGGAGAAGCAGGAATATTAGCCCTCTTAGCAGATGGCTTTGGAAAAGGCAATTTAGGTAAAGTAGCAAGTTTGACCACGCTTAATGCGTGTCGCACACTTTATCTGCAATATAAAAGATTAACCAACCCTCAATATTTTTTTAAACGTGCCTTTAACTTAGCCAACTTTGAGGTGCTGAAGCTTTTAGAGGATCGTATCGGGGGCAGTAGTTTACTGGCAGCTTTTATAGATGCAGATCAACTCGTATATGCTTTAGCTGGCGATATTAAGATTTCTGTTTTCCGTGGTGGAGATTTGGTGCCCTTAAGTGAAGGACATACCTTAAGTAAGCTAGCACAAAATGCTTATAAAACAGGTAAGCTTACAAAACAAAAAACTTTATGGACATTAAAAGAAGAACGCTTATGGAATTACATAGGACAAGATGGCTTTAAGGCCATTGAATTATATGATGTGCCTGTGCAGTTAAAAAAAGGGGACATTGTGGTGATGATGACTAAAGGCGTTTATCAAAATATAACCATGTGTGAACTGGAAATGCTTTTAAAAGAAGAGCATTTAAGTGCACAAAGTAAGGCACAATCTATTATAGAATTAGTGAAAAAATCACCTAATGTTAACAAAGAAAATGCAACCGTTATTGTGACCATGATTAATGAAACTAGGAAGGATGCAGTATGAGAAAAATCAATTCAAGCTTTCAAACAAAATTTATATCTGAAGAAGGCAGTAAGCTAATTAACAAAGATTACTTTGCTTTTGTGGAGCTGGATAAGCTAGCATGCTATGTACTAGTAGATGGCATTGATGAAGACTTTGATAAAAAGACAGGGTATTTAGTAGCAGATAGTATTATTCGTAGTTTTACAGAAAAGCCAACTTTTCGTAAGCGCACTTTAAGAGCCTATATTAGGCAAGCCCATGAGCTTTTGCGGGCTGAAAGTGGTGAAATGCATTTAAAAGCGGCTATGACAGTGATTGTTACAGATTATGCGAAAATGCGTTATTTGGAAGTAGGTAATACAAGGTTTTATTTAATGCGCAATGGCCGTATTTTATATAAAAGTGAAGATCAATCCCTTACCCAGATTTTGGTAGCTGAAAATAAGGTGCCTCAAGATAAAGTGGCACGCCATGAAGAACGTCATAATTTATATACCTATTTAGGGCAGGACGGCTTTATGCAGCCTTTTGTTTCCAAAAAGCTTAAACTAGAAGAAGGGGATGTGTGGGCACTTGTCACAAGAGGTATTTGGGAAAACTGTGAAGAAGGTGAACTCCTAGATGCCACCAGCGAGGCTAAAGATCCTCAAGATGTTATTGATGGCGTAGAAGAGCTGATGTTAGCCAAACAGCCTGAAGAGATTGAAAACTATACAATTGCTGTTACCTTTGTGAATAAGGTATATAACAATCCTAAAAAGAAAATTACATTCAAAAAAGTCGTGATGATTGCCTTACCCATTATTTTAATTGGTGGTGGACTAGGCATTACGTTCTATATTATGCATCGCAATAAGCAAAATAATATTGCAGAGATGAAAGAATACATAGCTAGTGCAGAAAAATATGTTCAAAGTGATAACTATATAAGAGCTAATGAAGATTATACTGCTGCTCTAGATTTAGCGAAAAAAGTAAAGGATGAAGAAAATAAAACGACACTAGATCACTATCAAAAGTTATTAGAACAAATACTTGTAGCAGATGAAAAGCTACAAGGTGGTGAATATATTGAAGCACAAGAAGCCTATTTAGCAGCACAAAAACTTTCTTATGAAGCAGACCTTATGGCACAGGAATACATTGAAAGAAAATTAGATAAAACAAAGCAATATATCGATGTATTAGACTTATTACAAGAGGGCGATAAGCAAATGGATCATGGAGAAATAGACTTAGCTAGAGAGGCTTATCAAGCAGCTAAAACTTTAGCGAATGATAACTATTTCCAAGATGGTAAAAAAGAAGCAATTGAAAAGATAGATAAAATCGATGCCCAAAAGGCAGCAGAACAACAAGAAGCCAAAGCAGAAGCAGAAAAAACAGCAGAAGAGGAAAAAGTTAAGGCAGAAGAAAAAGCTAAAAAACAAGAAGAAGAGGAAAAAGCAAAAGCAGAAGAAGCTGCCGTTAAAGCACAAGCTGAGGATGAAGCCCAAAAGGCAGCAGAAGAAGCCGCAGCTAAATTATTAGAAACAAAGCTCACTGCGTTAGAAATTGAAAAACAAGGTAATGCCAGTTATAAAGAAGGTAATTTAGAAGATGCTGCCATGTATTATTTAATGGCACAAGATATGTATCAAGAAGTAGGCATGACCAATAAAGTAGATGATTTGTATGAACGTGTAAAAATAATTGATAAAATCTTAGCTGAGGACACTAGTAACCTTAGCAAAGCTAAACTGTATCTCGAAGAAGCAAATGAAAAAGCAGCAAATAAATTTTATCAAGATGCAAAAATGCTTTATATTTTATCCAAAGACATTTACTTAGAATCTGGCGATGAAGAAACAGCCAAGACAATAGATGAGAAGATTATACAAATTGATAATATTTTAATGGCAGACTAAAGTATGTGAGGGGGTGGAAGTGTGAAGGAAGAAATCTATGAAAAATTAGGGCATATTGGTGATTTAGAAGAACGTAAAATGCTTAAGAATATTATGGAAGGTGTATTCTTAAGTTTGTATGAACATTCAGAAACAATGTATGAAAAATTGCAAGAACGCGTATTTGAAGAAATTGAAGTTGTAGAGGGAAAATATAATATTTACACAAGTATTGTATCAAAATCAGATTTTGATCCTATTCATAGTTTTTTATATCCTATGAGAGTAGAAGATTTACAGATTACTACATTTGATTTAGACAGATTATTACATATACTTGTTGAAGAGAAAAAGACGTTTATATTTAACGTATTTTTTCAGTGTGATTATTTAATTTTTAAAGAGATTTTACAAGAAAATAAGACATTTAAAGGTACAATTCGAACAGATAAGAAAAGTTATGTTGCTTATTTTGAATTAGAAGAGGAGGATATATATCAGCAGCAAATAGAAGCACTTTATAAAATATTTATTCATAATGAAATACCATGGCATACAATTAATGCCCCATACATTCATAAGATTGCACGTGTAAATTTAATAGGTGTGGAAGAGAACATAAGTAGTAAAGAAATAATAGAAGAAATAGTGATAGATTTTGGAGAATACGCACATTATGTAAGATATGATATGGTGCCATTATGGAATCTACAACGTTTAGATGTAATGGGAATGGGCTTTGCTATGCCATGTGAGAATAAATTATTTTATGAACATAAGGTATCATTAAGTGAAATGGGATTAGACGATGGCTATCTAGTTGCATCAGAAGATATTGAGGGCATTAGACATACAAGAGATTATTTGTATATTACAGCACCTATTGAAGAAAGTGTAATGTGGGATATCTGTAAAATTACAAATCCCAAAGATGTACAAATAAGTGGTAACTACTATCCATTAATGAGCAATGCTAAAAAAGCTAATTTCATAGATAAGATTTCACAAAAAATCACCTATCCGATTAAAACTAAAGCAGAGATTTTAAGATTACTTAATATTTTAGAAGCAGCAACGAAGGTTGAGTTGGCAGATATTAAGCTTATTGAACAAGGGCAGCTTGGGGGCTCTGAAACTTATAATTTAAATAGCTTTATTATTGATGAAATTAGGGATAGTACAACATCTAAAGTACTGCTATTAAGTTTTTATGAAAAAGGAAAAACATCATATATATCTAGAGATATATTAAGTTTTATTGTATCAGAAATTCAGTATTATTATCCTGAATATAGATGTGAGGGAAGATTACTATGAATTATATCTGGGACCTTTTATTAGAAGCTGACAGAGAACACATACCACGTAAACAAATAACGTTTGAATTGGCAAAAAGATATAGTCCTTATATGGAAATAAGCTTTGAGAATTTAAATACAGCAAAATTAGAAGATGAAATGAGGATAGAAGTTAATCCCTATTATCGTTTTTATAGTATTTTTAAAGATTTATTCCATCCAGATTATATGGAGGCACTAGCATTACGTCAAGTTTTATTAGATGTTTTATTACATTATTTAGCTTTCATAGATTTAAAACAAGGATTATCTAAACGTGAATATTATACCCGATTTATTGAAAATGACTTATTACAAGGAATTTATGGGAAGCAAATGACAGATACATATAATTTATTAACCCTATCTGAAAAGCATATTCTGTTATCAGGAATCTTTCAATTGTATACAACAGGTGTTTCGTTATTAATTTTTAAAAAAATAATGCGCCAGATTTTTGAACACAGTTCGATCTATCAAAATAATGAAACCAAGGATGAAGTGTTAATTTATGTAGGAGAAAGAAAAAGCGAGTTATGTACAAAAAAATTACAAATGCTATGCGAGTTTTTTTTACCACTCCATACAAAAATAGTAGTTTACTGGGAACATCATTTTTGTATTTTTGATGTACCAGAAACAAGTAGGATTAATGAAATAGCATTATACTAAAAGAGGTGATAAAGGTGGCTACATATTCATATAAACTATATAAAAATGGGAAACAAGAAGAAACTGGTATAAAGCAAAGATATACTAAATTACAATTATCAAGGCTTACGACTTATCAGCTAAGAGAGATTTGTATAAAGGAAAAATTGGTTAAAGATAAATTGAGCCAGTTAAATAGAGAAGCGCTTATTCACCTTATTATGAGTTTTAGAGGTGCTGATGAAACCTATTTCATAAATAGTTATATGGAGAGTGGTATACAACAACTAGAGTCATTGTTACAATATACACCTCATGAAATACTAAGGGAACAAAATCTTAAAGCACCTAGTAAAATTAACATTTATGACACACTTGGCATAACAATTAATGATAATTATAAAATGATGACTAATCAAATATTAACAGAAGGAAATGTACTTTTAGTAGATGAACACTACCGCATTGCTACTATATTTAATTTAATTGCATTAGAGAAAGAATATTACTTGGTAAAAGACAAAAGAGTTCCTATGAAAGAGACCACAAGAGGACAATATTACCTATTATATTTTCAAAAGAAAGACTCAGATATAATATATGATACCTATTATAACAATCAGCATTTCAAGCCTACTTACTTACATTTTTATAGACTTCCTATTTTAGAATTTAAAATTTGCCAAATTGAAAAGGCCATAGAGCCTCTAGTAATTGATTTTGGAACATGTAATACAACTGTAGGTACCTATCAAGAAAGAGAAGGTATAGAAGTTTTAAAGGTCGTAAATCAACTAAAAGATAGTGTGGAGATCACTTCCTTAATTCCTAGTGTAATAGGTATTAAAACAATTAATGAAGAAAAAATAGAATATATATTTGGATATGAAGCAATTAAAGTAAGTCAGTCAAATTATATTAAGGAAGGCATTCATATCTTTTATGATATCAAAAGATGGGTAAGTGATTATGAAAGGGAAGAGCGACTTACATCGGAAACGGGGCAACATATTTGGGTTAAACGTAAAGAACTTTTAAGAGCTTATTTTGAATATATTATTGAGTTGGCAGAGACATATTTTAAAATGAAATTTAAAACACTTCAATTTTTAATGCCAGTACGTCAGAAGAAAAAGTTTGAGTTATTGCTACAAGAGGTATTACCAGAGTACATGATTATTACTAATTTAGATGAAGGTAGTGCAGTATTATTTAATACATTAAGTGAAGTGATTGAAAAAGAAAATTATATGCAACGTAAGTCATATAAGGCACTGATTATGGATTGTGGTGGTGGGACAACGGATTTAACAGCTTGTGAGTTTAAAATTGAAAATAAGAGAGTAGCATATCATATAGAAATGCAAACTTCTTATGAGAATGGTGATACTAATTTTGGTGGAAATAACTTAACTTATCGACTGATGCAGTTTTTAAAATTAACGATTATCAATCAGTTAAACTCTGAGTTTAATATATATGATTTATTTGAAGAAGAAGTTTTTTCTTATGAAAGATTTAATAAGCTTTATGTTAAAGGGGAAAGGATATTACCTACACGATTTAAAGACTATGAAAATGCAAGCGTACAAGAATATTTTAAAGTAAAGCAAAATTTTTATTATCTGTTTATGCTAGCAGAAGAAATCAAAAAGGTGTTTTTTAAAACAGCACCTTTATATGAAATTGAATTAGGACTAGAAGAAAAAGAGGAAGGAGATATAAGAAAGAACTATATTCAGCTAGATAAGTGGAAATTATCAGTACTAGAAAACGGGGAGTTAAAATATTTAATACATCTTAAACCAATAAGTATTTATCGCTATGAAGTTTATTATTTAATGCGAAAAGATATTTATCAGTTGATCGAAAGATTACTTTTACCTTTTTATGAGGGGAAGGCACTCACTAGTTATCAAATTATAAAGCTAACTGGTCAGTCTTGTCAGGTTGAGATTTTTAAAGAAGCATTAAAGGAATTTATACCAGGTAAGTTATTGAGTTATAAAAAAGATGGAAAAGACTTAGGTGCTTTAAAATTGGGTTGTTTACATGGAGCCATTAAATATTATCGTGCGATTAAATTAGGATATATGGCATTTTCAAGAAATTATATTGGCGCTGCTTTTCCATATGAGGTAAGTGGTTATAGTCATCAAAATCAAGAAAAAGTATTGATTCATAGGTTACAAAAAAATGAACATACAGGTTTTATTTCCAGATTCAAAACAGGTGAAACCTTAAATCTTTATTTAAAAGATACAAATGATAAAGTGCTAAGAACGTATGCGTATAGTTACGAACGCTCAGATTTTGAATTAACGACTTATTATGATATAGAAGAAAAATATAAGGGTAAAATCATGCAAAGTGAAACGGATAATATTGAGAATGAAGAAATTAAGTTTTTTGTATGGGTTGATGAAATTGAGTGGGGCTTCTATGTACTCCCAGTTTTAAGAGAAGAAGAACTACTTTATAGTGGTCAACTAACATTTTTTGATTTTGAAAATGATACATGGGAAGAGAACTTCTTTGATGGTAACAAGTAGTATGAAAGGAGGGAGAAATAATGTTTAGTGCCAATTACCCTTTATTTGAAAGAGGAAGGCTATTAAAAATAGAAATGCTAGAAGCTTTAAGGGACTTCCCAAGGGATTTATTAGAAGTATATTTAAAAGACTATAAAGATGGCATTTTAATGGGCTGTGAAATTACAACAAAAGATCAGTTTTTGGTAATTCAGCCAGGAATATTACTTATGAAAGGTATTATTTATGTATTAAAAACACCTTATGAACTCCCTTATTTAGCAAATAATAAGCTCACTGTATTAAAAGTAAATTGTTTAGATAAAGACAAAGATAAAGATTTTATACGTTATATCTCACAAATTTATTTGGATTATCAAACTACATGTAAAGAAACAGAGATAGAATTATGTCGTTTTAAATTGAAGGAGGGTGCAAGACTAAGAGATATTTATAAAGACTTTTATGACTATAACACAGAGTATGATACAGTGAATCGTATTCATGTGCCATATGCAAAAGCGTTTAAGGCAACATTTGCCCCAGAAATTATCAATTGTTTTGCACAACAAGCATTAACATGTCACGCATTAGAAAATCCTGATATACAATTTTGTATGCTTGCATTACAACATAATGGCAGTTTAGAAAGGCGTGTCATTGAAGCATATTTAAATATAAGAGGAGAGAGTTTTGATCACGAAATGGATAATGAAGAAATATATTTAGCATTAACGCATATTTTACAAATGTTAGAAAGTGGTGGCAAAAGAAAAAGCCAAGCACAAGGATTCGGAGAAGGAATTTGGGTGGATTAACTACTTAGGAAGGGGTGTAAATCAATGGGATTTGTAGATGAAAAAATTGCTGCTTTAGAAAAGGCAAGGCGTCAGTTTAGCCGAGAGGACGCAGAACAGGCAAAAAAAGTTGTAGAAAGGGAGGAGATAGAAACAGTTTTATTAACTTTAGAAGAAGTACAAAAAGGGATTAAAGATAACATGCTGATATTAGAAGAAAATACATTAGCCTTTGAAAAGCAGGTTCATTTTGAAGATAAGTTACCATTACTTATTATCAAGGATTTCTTTGATGAAATAAAAATAGAAAAGCAAACCTTATTATTTGCCAGTAATACTCAAAATGTATGTATGATGTGTACATATTTAGATGAAAACTTACCAGATAAGACCTTAGAAATTCGTCAAAAGGAGATGGAAGAAAACTTTTTAAAAATGAATATGTATGCAGAAGTAAAAAAGGTAGAACATCTAAAAAATATAGATTATATCGTCTATCGCACACCGACAGGTAAAGGTTGGATTTATAATGTGGTGTATTGGGTGATAAAAGATGAAAGACGCATTGTTGGTAATTTGAATTGTTTAGACAAACAACGGGATACATATGGGTTATTGTTAGAAGCATTAGTTAGGGAAACCGATGAAATGATGGGATCATAAAGGAGGCGGTGAGGGTATGTGGCAAAAAGTCATTAGTTACAAGGAACTAAAAATATCACTTTGTCAAATACTTTATGTGAAGGAATTGCAAATTGAAGAAACAATTAACAATCATGGGACATTAACATTAACAGCTATTTTAACAGATGAAATGAAAGCAGAAATGATTCACACCTTAGAAGATGTCATCAATGTCTACTACGGAGAAGATGATACATGTACTTCTCTTTTTCAAGGACGTATTACAACTATAAGTTTTGACACAGAGGGCGAGCTTTATAGATTATATATTACAGCTAAAAGTTATACATATGGCATGGATATTACTCGAAAAAGTCGTTCATTTCAAGATATTAATATGCTTTCCCATACACTTATCAAATCCGTTATGAAAGATTATCCACAAAGTGACTGTTTACTTGAAATTCCTAATGAGCCTATAGGTGAGCTGGTTATTCAATATGAAGAAACAGACTGGGAGTTTATAAGGCGATTTGTTTCAAGATATGGTGCAGGTCTCTTTCCTGAAAATGGTTTTAGTGGCTTACGATATCATGCAGGCACACCAAGAGAAAAGGCAGAAATACAGTGGGAAGATAGACCCTATGAAATTATAAAAGAGATAGAAGCTTATCGCATTATTCAAAGTAATAGTTTAAAAGATATGAATCCCTTACACTATGTGACGTATCGTGTAGGTGCCTATGAGTATTTATCACTAGGGACACAGGTTACTTATCGTGGTAGCACTTTATATGTTTATCAAATTACTAGAAGTTTAGAAGGCGGCGAACTAGTAAGTTATTATGACTTAAGACAAAAAATGGGGCTTCGTCAACCAAAGACTTATAATGAACGTATCACAGGTGTTTCAATAGATGGGCTCATTATAGAAGTAAAGCGTAATCAAGTTAAAGTACATCTTGAAATAGATAATGCACAAGATCAAGGAAAGGCTTACTGGTTTCCTTATTCCACTGTTTCAGCTTCAAAAGGTGGAAGTGGCTGGTACTGTATGCCTGAAATAGGAGAAAGTGTGAGGGCATATTTTCCAGTACATAACGAAAAAGAAAGTTATGTAATTACCAATATTAAAGGTCATACTCCAGAAGCACCTCAAGAAGGAGACTATATGTCTGATCCTACCAATAAGAATATTAGCACAGCTCAAGACAAACAAGTTTTATTTACACAGGATGGCGTATTTATTGTAGCTAATAGTGGTAACGGTCAAGTTAATTTAAAATTAGATGGCTCAGTAGAAGTAACTGGTATTGAAGATATTTCTATTAATGCTATAAAAGAAGTAAAATTACGAGCAGAAAAAGAAGTTGCCATATCAGCAGATCAAAATATAGATATTTTATGCGAAGCAGAAGGGCATATTCAAATATTGCCAGGGGGAAATGTAATATTGGATGCCAAGGAAATTTATGAGAATCCATCTCAGACAAGTGTAATGACTACAAGTAATAATAAATCTTCTGATGGACAGGTATCAACAAGTACTACTATGAAAGATTTAACTGTACTCAATAAATCGCAGCAAGAAATTAAAGAATCTAATAGCGAAAAGCCAGTAGGTAAACAAATAGGTGATACTTTATCAGACTTATGGAATAAAGCGGGTGATGCAGTATCAGCTTGTTGGGATGCTATTCCACAGGTCGTCGGAGTAGATATAGGTGTATCAGCTCATGGAGGAGGTGGTGCTGGAGTATCTAGAGGAATTTATTTTGATAAAACAGGTAATATAGGTCTTATGGTTACAGGAACGGGTACAGTTCAAACAGATGCTTCAGCCAGTGCATTTGTAACCGTAGGAATTAGTGATACAGCAAGTACTATCAAAGACATACAAGGACCATCTACTACGTGGGCAGCAGGTGGAGATGGAGGTGGTCTTATACCATTAGGTGTAAGTATATCAGAAACAAATGCATATCCAACTCCAAGTGTAAGATATGATGCAGTTTCGTTAAGTTTCGGTCCTAGTTTATTACCAGTTAATGCAGAGGGTGGAGTTGCATATAGTGGTTTGGTATGTAGTTTTAATATAAAGGATTTATCATTTTCTATTCCACCATTTGGATATGAAGAAACACTTGATCAGAGTAAAGAAGAGGCATAAAAAGAATATGTACATAGCATGCAATTATAAATCTAAGTTAGTTTATATGTTTGGATTCGTTATATTAGGAATTATTATATGGAGATGTTTAGAAGTCACTATTCATAATACTATAATTAAAATTGCTGTTACTACCATACTAGTAGGACTTGCAATTCAAGTAAACACAATATATGGACCGTTGTCATTAAAGATTGATAAAGAGAAAATTATAGCAAGACATTTAATAGGGATGGAAATTATTCCTTTATCTACAATAGTTAGTATTAACAAAGTTAGTTATGGGCCAAGATATAGAGAAGTATATATTTTAAAGACACAAAAGAAGAAAATATATCTAAATACAAAATGTTATTATAATCTGTTAAAAGGAATAAACTTCTTAAAATCTGAGATGAGAAGTTAAGTAAGGGAGAAAATGGGGTGAAAAAATGGCATATAGTTTTCAAAATCTTAAAATTTCATGCTATGAAATCAATAAAATTGAAGCATGTGAAGTAACAGCTCAGATGGGGGAGCATAGTCAACTAAGTTTAAAGGCTATTTTAAAAGAAGAGACAAAAGATGACCCAGTGCATCAAACAGGGGATGTACAGGAAGTAGAGGTCTATGTAGAAGAAGAGAATGGTAAGAAGATTAGTTTGTTTCATGGTGTTGTCACAAAGGTCAAAGTGATTTTTAAAGCAGAGGTATATTGGTTAGAATTAGAAGCTAAGAGTAGTACATATTTAATGGATATTACAAAGCATTGCCGCTCTTTTCAAGATTTAAATATGGGATATCATGAGGTGATTAAGTCAATTATGCAAGATTATCCTCATTCAGATTGCATTATTAAAATACCTAATGAGCCTATTGGGGAGTTGTTAGTGCAGTATGAGGAAACAGATTGGGCATTTATTAAGCGTATTGCTTCTAGCTTTAATGCACCTCTTTTTCCAGCAGTAGAAGTACCGGGAATTCGCTTTTTTGTAGGGGCCGAGGATATTCCTATTGAAAACTTTAATATTAAACGTATTGATGCAAGAAAGAATTTGGATAGTTATTATCGTATTAAAGCTAATACCATGCAACCCATTAGTGAAACGTGGTATACCTTTTATGATATACAGGCAGAAGAAATAGCCTACCTTATGCATCATATTGAAATAAATGGTCATAAGTTTTACATTCAATCTTTAAGTAGTAAGTTAGAAGATAGTTTGTTAGTCAATCATTATGCATTTCAAGTGAAATCCGGCTTAAAGGCACAAGAAATTTTCCCAATGGAATTAGTAGGAGTAGCAATAGGGGGAAAGATTTTAGTACCTGAAGCAGATAAAGTAAAGATTCATTTAGATATAGATGAAAAGCAAGACGTAGGTACTGCTTATTGGTTTCCCTACTCGACAATGTCCGCATCTAACGATGGAAGTGGTTGGTATTGTATGCCAGAGGTGGGTGATACAGTAAGAGTATACTTTCCAACAAAATATACAAAGGATGCGGTAGCCTTAAGTTCTGTAAGTATTTATGATGCCCCAAGTAGTGCACCAGACCGTATGAGTAATCCTGATGTGAAATATTTAGGCACAGTGCATGATAAAGAAATGAAATTGGCACCTGAAGGCATTCGCCTTGCATGTAATGGAAGTGTAGCAGTTTTAAATATTAGTGATACAGGCAGTATTTCTCTTTATGGTAATAATAGTGTCAATATTACAGCACAAGAAAAGTTAGATGTAAAAGTAAAAACAGATTTACAATTGACAGCTATTAAATCTATAGAACTTGCTTGTGATAAAGGTGGTAAAGTCCTTTTAGACGAAGCTGGGAATATGATTATTCAAGGAACAGAGGTTAAGATAGACTAAAGAGGAGGGATAGTGTGACAAGACAAGAGGCATTAGAACGTTTTAAGCTCTATAGTGAAGCATTGCTACAAGATTATGAAGTGAGATTTTGGGAACATCTTCAAAAAAGAAAGGACAAACTAGAAAGAATTATACTAGAAGGATTTTCAAAATTAGAAGAAAAAGTAAGTCAAGCTGGGAAGGCAGAAATTGTACACTTTCAGTTTTCTTTACTACGGATTGACCTTTTACAAAATAAATATACTGTACTTTTACAAGCTTCCGATGTGGATTGGTATTTAGATGAGGATATGCTGACAATTACTATAGATATTGGCTTTTTATTTGAACCTTTAAATAGTTTAGGTACACAGCTTTTGGGTGAAAGTAAAAAATATGTAGGTAAGGTCAATACGTATGATGTACAAGAAATACTCAGTGAAAAAATCATGAGTGCCAGTCAATTAATAGCCCATAGCTTACGTTTTATCCTAAGGGATATTGAAAAGCATGAAAGCTTCAAGGCCATACCTAAAGCTGACTTTTGGGTTATAAGATGGGGTGAGTATAGGGATCAAAGCGAGATTATCTTACAGGTAGATCGTTATGAAAAGACAGTTGAGGAGTGGCAAGTAGCATTAAAAGAAACAGAAGAACAAGAAGATAGGTTTGTATGTAGTTATTGGTATAAGCTGAATTTACAGGGCAGTGAAATAAAGGGTAAACAGCTTCATTTTATGGGATTTGAAGACAGTACTTTAGAAAAGGTAGACTTTGAAGATAGTGCATTTTTAGGAGCACATTTTAGAAACTGTCAGCTTAAAGATTGTTCTTTTAAGGGGACACTTTTAAAATATGGCGATTTTAGAGGAACACATTTTGAGGATGTAGACTTTTCACAAGCCGATTTAACAGAAGCTATTTTTTCAGAAGCAGATGTGCCATATTTACATTTAAGTCCTAAGCAGCTTCAGGTCATTCATATAGAAAGGGGTTAATTATGCGTTATTTTGTAATGAAACAGGACCACCAATTACCTTATAGCTTTAAATTAAGGGATTTTGAAATGACAGGTAAGCACCAAGTGTTTTATAAAGAGGAAGCAGGTAAGCTGAATGATGTAAGTTTCCTATATGTTTTAGGTAACGGTGATGAAGCCTTTTCTGATTTTATTCAAAATCCAGTTTATATGATATCAGAATTGGTACAGGGTGTATTTGAGATGTATGAAGATGATTTGATTTTTAAAAAAGTTATGCTGATTAATAAAGAAGCACAAAGTCAAGCAAAGTATTTCCATGTAGTCACAGATCATATAGAAGGCTTAAGTGAAAAAACACCTTTTTATCCTGATGGGCGAGAAAAGAAGTTGATATTAGATGCACATAAAATAAAACCCCATCATATTTTTCAATTAAAAGATGCAAAAGGTGTCTATCTTATAGTAAGTTTAGCAGTTGTAGAAAGCTTGTTAAGACGTAAGGTACAGGGGATTTTATTTGAAGAAATTGAGGTGATTTAAATGGCAGAATCAGCAATGCAAGTAGCAACAAGTATGGCACAAGGAATGATGACAGGAAGGTTAGGTGCGGCAGCTTTGATGGCAAATGCTGTAGCAAGTATTGCAGCAGCAGCGGCTACAGGACCAGCGTATATTGTGCATGGGGCAGAAACAAGTTGTTCTTGTGGACTTAGAAACAGTCATGTGGTCGTTCCTCTAAGTCATGGTGTTTTTATACATGATATTGCACAGCTTAATATATTTGATTATAAACCCTATGTTAATATCCAAACCTTTGGTGGTTGTACAAGCCCAGAAAACCCATCGGTACAAGCTGCTGCCGCTGCTGCAGCGAAAGCAGTAAATAGTAAACCAAAGGGCTTTTTTGAAAAAGTTGTTTCGTTTTTTTGTGGTTCCTCTGATGAAGCAGCAGATGATAGTTTTGTAAGTCAATGTGCAGGTGTATGCACACCTATTATTTTAGCACCTTGGGATAATGGAAAGGAGACTGTACGTTTAGCAGGTTTTAAACCGCTTTTATCAACAGGGACACTGACTTGTTTATATGCGGGGGCAATTAAGTTAGAGTCTACAGGACAACCAGACTAGGAAAATAGAATGGGGTGAAAATATGGAGTTATTGTATCGGGGGGTGAAGGTAGAACTTCCCATAGAAGATGGTTTGCAAATACAATATTTTTGTTTAAAAGAAGCCTTAAATGAACATGCGACTCTTTCACTTAGGATTTTAATGGAGGAAAGTAAGATTGCTGAGGCAATCGAAAGTTTAGGTGAAAATAGCTGTATTACGGTGACACAAATGCACCGAGAAAATAAAAAGGAACAAGCTATTTTCAAAGGAAAACCTTTGACTGTGAGTATGCTAGAAGAAGATGGGTTATATTATCTTGTGATAACATGTGTTTCTTATGCCTATGACTGGGACTTGCAGAAAAAGAGTCAGAGCTTTTGTGATTTAGATTTAACTTATAAAAATGTAATCGAGAAGGTTTTAAAACCTTATGCTAAAAAAGACTTTCAAGATCACATTACTAAGGGGAAAATAATACCCGATTTTTTATTACAATATGAAGAAACAGACTGGACTTTTTTAAAGCGTCTAGCCACTCACTTTGAAACCTTTTTACTAGAAGATCCCACTGAAGAATTTGGCCGTGTTTATTTCGGCTTACCTCAATTACAATACAATATGCATCTTGAACAAGATGACTTTATTATTAAAAAAGATTTAGAGAAATTTTATTTTTATAATGCATTAGAAACCTATTTTCCACAAGAAACAATTACATGGCAGATCCAAACACCTTATCGTCTTTATATGGGGGAAGAGGTCCTACTTAATAAAATTAAAACCCAAGTTACCAAAGTATGTTTAGAGACTATTAAAGATGAATTAATTTTTACCTATGAATTAAGTCGTTTAAAAGGTGTACGCATACCTTATCAGATGAATCCACAGATTTATGGTATGAGTATTCCTGCTGTTGTAAAAGAGCGAAAAGGTAATTGTGTAAGGGTACATTTTGATATTGACCCTGTTTATGAAGCAAGGCCAAATCTCAAGTATTTTACCTTTGCTATTGAAAGTAGTAGTTTTTATTGTATGCCTGAAGAAGGCAGTAAGGTACATATTTATTTTCCAAGTCATGATGAACAGGAAGCTATTGCAGTTCATGCCATTCGTACAGCAGGGGGAGATGCAAAGTTTGCAGGAAGAGCACAAAATCCTAATCATAAATCTTTCTCCAACGTAACCGGTTCAGAAATGAAGATGACAGAAAGTGATATGAGCTTTGCAGCAGATGAGAATAAGAAGATTGCCATTACCTTAGATGAAAATGGGGATATTAATCTTACAGGTACCAATATTACCATTAAAACAGATAAAAAATTGAGCATTGGAGACCGAGAAGCACCACCAGATCCCCAATTGCCACATGTAAGACCTGAGAGCATTGTCATTTCTGCTAAGGAGAAGCTAAGTTTAGTTAGAGAAGATGATGAAACACAAGGGATTACCTTAGAAGAAGATGCTCGGATTATTGCAACCTTTATGAAGAAAGAAGGTAGTGTTAAAAATCCACCTGCTCAGTCACCAGAATCTTTTATGCCAAGTCCTGAAGATGATGCAGCTCTTATAAAAGCAAGAAATGATGCTGCACAAGAGCAGCTTCAAGCAAAAAAAGATGCAGCTCTTAATAGCATTCGAAAAGGTGTTTGCAGTGTTTTAAAAGTAGCTGGGATGGTTGCTTTAGTAGCAGTCACAGGCGGTGTGGCCGCTCCTCTTGCAGCAGCTATTGCAGTGACTGGGGCTGCCCAAACTGTTATGGCAGTAAGTGATGTGGTAGAAGGGGTACAGGATTATAAAAAATCACAAACAGGCGACTTGACCCAGTCCTATAATCCTGTCCGTGATACTTTATTTGCAGGTAATGAAGAACTTTACCGTACAGTACAAG
>JAZKZQ010000033.1:0-14393 GCA_045612745.1 Cellulosilyticum sp.
ATTCCTTTAAACTAGTCCGAGAGGCTAATAAGGATATACAATGGATTAAGGCATAGCTATATTATTTTATCTTTAATAGGGAAAGTGTATTCCTATGCTGGAGGAAAATAATTATATAGCTGTATTAAAATGTATATCTAGGGCTTCTGCGTGGCAGAAGTCTTTTTTATTTTAGGAAATAAAATAGGAAGGTGAGAAAATGAGTGAGAGAAAAATATTATTAGATGAAGCAGCAATTAATCGTGCATTAACCCGTATTGCCCATGAAATTATTGAAGCTAATAAAGGTGCAATGGATATGGTTCTTGTAGGTATTGAAACGAGAGGTGTACCCCTTGCACATCGTTTGTCAGAAAAAATTAAGATGATTGAAAATGTAGAAGTGCCAGTAGAGAAAATTAATATTACATTTTACCGTGATGACTTAGAGAAGAAATTCGAGCAGCCTGTTATGGGTAATCCTAAGTTAAATACAATTATTAATGGGAAAAGTGTTATTTTAGTAGATGATGTTATTTATACAGGAAGAACAGTGCGTGCTGCTATGGATGCACTTATGGATATTGGTAGACCTAGCCATATTAAATTAGCAACTCTTATTGATCGCGGTCATAGGGAAGTACCGATAAGGCCAGATTTTGTAGGCAAAAATATTCCTACTTCTAAAAAAGAAATTGTACGTGTGCATATTGAAGAAATAGATGGAGAAAATATCGTATTACTAGAAATGAAAGAGGAAAATTAAGATAACAGATATTCTAGCTATTAAGGAGTTGGCCTTGGGGAGTAACATGTTTTACTGTATTGCTATAGTTTGTATTGGCTATTCAAATAACTCTAAAGCTGATTAAAGGAATCATCAGTATTATTCTTTTTGAAATGACTTCAGATTTAGTAATTGCAGCTTTAAGTAATGTTATATTTAATAAAATATTCCTGGATAATATATAGATAAAAAACAGTGTCTTAAAAAACTTAAGGGCACTGTTCTTTGATAATTAAATATTATGATATTCAAAATAAATATATTTAATATGTTGGAAAAATTATAAATATATATTATAATTATAAAGTAATTTGAAATTCAAATATTTATTAGGGGGGGATTTGTATGGAGAGTTTACCAAAGTTATCACCACGTCAACGTCTAAAGATGGTATTGGATGGAGGACGATATGTAGAATTATATAAAGATATTAAAACAAAGAATCCATTAAACTTTAAAGGATATGAAGAAAAAATAAAAGATTATGAAGAGAAAACACATGAAAAAGAAGCCGTTGTAGTAGCTAAGGGAAGTATTGAAAGTGAAGAGGCTATAGTAATGGTCATGGATGCTAGATTTATGATGGGGAGTATGGGAAGTGCGGTAGGAGAAAAGATTACAAGTGGTATTGAATATGCTACCAAGCATAGGTTACCTGTTATTATTTTTACAGCTTCAGGTGGGGCTAGAATGCAAGAAGGAATTTTTTCACTCATGCAAATGGCAAAAACAAGTGCAGCATTAGCAAGGCATAATGAAGCGGGACTTTTATATGTTAGTGTACTTACTGATCCAACAACAGGAGGAGTAACAGCTAGTTTTGCTACATTAGGTGATATTATTTTAGCTGAGCCAGGTGCTTTAGTTGGCTTTGCAGGAAGACGTGTTATTGAACAAACGATAGGTGAAAAATTACCTGATACATTTCAACATGCAGAGTTTTTGTTAGAACATGGTATGGTGGACAAGATTGTTGAAAGAGATAAATTAAAAGATACATTAGGAAAAATATTAAAGCTACATCATGCAAAGAAAAGTGGATTAGGGGAAAATTTAAAAGGAAAGTTACAAAGTATCAGAAGCAATAAACCAAAAGATGCAGTGGTTAATGACACTACTCAGGAGTCAGCATGGGAGAGAGTAAAAATTGCCAGAAAGATAGACAGACCACGTAGTCGTTATTATATTGATCATTTTGTGAGTGATTTTATTGAACTTCATGGTGATAGACTATATAGAGATGATCCAGCTTTAATTGGTGGTATTGGTAAAGTTGGCGGGATAGAAGTTACAATTATTGCCCATAATAAGGGAAGTAATTTACAAGAAAATGTAGATTTTAATTTTGGAATGACACATCCAGAAGGATATCGTAAGGCATTACGTCTTATGAAACAAGCGGAGAAGTTTAATCGTCCAATTGTATGTTTAATTGATACACCGGGTGCATATTGTGGTGTAGGGGCAGAAGAGCGTGGACAGGGGACAGCTATTGCAGTAAACTTAATGGAAATGGCTAGCCTTAGAGTACCTATTATTGCAGGGGTTATTGGAGAAGGTGGTAGCGGTGGTGCACTAGCAATTGGTGTAGCTGATAGAGTATTTATGCAACAAAATACAACATATTCTATTTTATCACCAGAAGGCTTTGCAAGTATTCTATGGAAGGATAGTAGTCGTGCAGAGGAAGCAGCAGAGACCATGAAACTTACAGCTACAGATCTTCATAGTTATGGTATTATTGATGCAATTATTAATGAACCAGGTGGCGGTGCGCATAAAGAAAAACAGTTAGCGGCAGAAAATTTAGAGCAATATTTAATAGAAGAACTGAAAGTATTAAAGGCAAAGAGTAAGGATACTTTAGTAAATGAGCGTTATATGCGTTTTAGAAAGTTTGGTAGATAAATAGTCAATATGCCGAATAAAAATACATATTAAATACATGTAATTGAAATGTCATAGGTAAACTTACTAAAAACATGAGAAAATAATGGGTTAAATTTTAAGAAAAATAAAAAATATTATATAAAAATGAAATAATATAGACATAAAAAGTCATTTTAGTTATAATATAATCAATATAAATTTTGACAATATTATATCGGTTAAAAGGGGAATTGTTATGGAGGAGTATATTACATCATTTTTATATTACTTAGAACATGTCAAGCGTGCTTCTAGCAATACAATTCAATCTTATGAGAGAGACTTAAGATATTTTGAGAGATACATGAAGAAAGAAGAAAGTACCCAAGTTTCTGAACTCACAGATAAGAAGATTGATAATTATTTAAATCAATTGAAGGTAAGTGGTAAATCAACTGCAACAATATCAAGAACGCTCGCATCTATTCGTGCTTATTGTCAGTATCTTGTAAAAGAAGGATTGCTTATTCAAAATCCAGCACGTATGATTGCACTTCCTAAAATTGAAAAGAGGCCACCTAAGGTTTTAAGTCCAGTGCAAATTTGTACTTTGTTAGAACAACCTAATATTCATGATACAAAGGGAATACGTGACCGTGCTATGCTAGAATTATTATATGCTACAGGAATTCGTGTATCAGAGCTTATATCACTTCGTGTAACAGATATTAATCTGCAGCAAGGTTATATTATGTGTCGTGATGAGCAACATGAAAGAACTATTCCTATTGGTAAGTCTGCTGTATCAGCAATTAATAATTACTTGGCAAATGTAAGGCACATACTTATTAGAAATATTGCAGATCAGACATTGTTTGTAAACTGTAATGGTTATCCTATGACAAGGCAAGGCTTTTGGAAAATTCTTAAGACCTATGCAAAACAAGCAAATATTCAAGGTGAGATTACACCACATATGTTAAGGCATTCTTTTGCAGCACATCTTGTACAAAATGGCGCCAATCTTAAATCTGTGCAACAAATGTTAGGACATTCAGATATTTCTACGACACAGATGTATATGCATCTTAATGAAGAAACTGAAGAATTAATTAATGTGTATAATAAAACACACCCTAGAGCATAAATGAAAATAAATTTATAAAAAATAAGTAACCTTTTATAGGTTGCTTATTTTTTATATTATAAATACTTTCTGATGTGATGATGCATATAAGAAATTAGGTGTGAAATACTGATAGAGGTAGGGCTTAATAAAAGGTAAATACAAATTATAAATCATTATGAAAAATTTACTAGATATGATACAATAATATAAGCGAAAAGTTACTTATTTAAACAGTAGAACCTTTAAGCGTATAAATTTGATGAATTAGGAAGGTGTAAAAGATGAAAAGAGCAATATGGATAGTCTTAGACAGCGTAGGAATTGGAGCGATGCCTGATTCAAATGCATTTGGGGATGGGGCAGTAAATACTTTATCTCACACATATACACATTGTAAGTCATTAGATCTTACAAATATGATAAATTTTGGTCTTGGTAATATTGATGGTATTGAGGTACTTCCAAAAAGTGAAAATCCTCAAGGTGCATTTGCAAGACTTGGTGAGTTATCACAAGGAAAAGATACAACAACAGGTCACTGGGAAATGGTAGGGGTGTATACTAAAGAAGCCTTTCCTACTTACCCAAATGGATTTCCAGAAGAGATTATGAAACCTTTTGAAGAACAAATTGGTAGAGGAACGCTTGGTAATTGTCCAGCTTCTGGAACAGCTATTTTAGAAGAGCTTGGCGAAGAGCATATGAGAACAGGATTCCCTATTATTTATACATCAGCAGATAGTGTTTTCCAAATTGCAGCACATGAAGAGGTTATTTCCGTAGAAGAACTTTATAAAATGTGTGAAATCGCAAGAAATTTATTAACAGGTAAACATGAAGTTGCCCGTGTTATTGCAAGGCCATTTTTAGGAACACCAGGTAACTTTGTACGTACAGCAAATCGTCATGATTATGCAGTGATGCCACCTACACCAAATTTACTTTCATACTGTGAAGAAAAAGGTGTACCAGTTTATGCAGTAGGTAAAATTGAAGATATTTTTAATGGACAAGGCATTACAGAAGCAATTCATACAAAAGATAATATGAATGGTGTAGATGTTACACTAGAATTTATGAGAAAGTATTCAGAAGGTCTAATTTTTACTAATTTAGTAGACTTTGATATGAAATGGGGACATCGCCGAGACCCACAAAGCTATGGAGCAGGCTTGGAAGCATTTGATAAACGTTTAAAAGATATTACAGATGCTATGACAGAAGATGATTTATTGATTATTACAGCTGACCATGGCTGTGATCCAACAGCACCAGGTAGTGATCACACAAGAGAATATGTACCACTTCTTGTGATTGGTGACAAAGTAAAAAAAGGTGTAAACTTAGGAACACGTAACAGTTTCGCAGATATTGGGCAAACCCTTTGTGAAATGTTTGATCTTCCAAAATTACCGATTGGTACAAGCTTTTTACAAGCAGTTACAAAGTAAGTGGATGGATAGGAGAATTGGGTTATGAGAATGTATGATATTATCGAGCATAAAAAAAGAGGGAAAACTTTAACAAAAGAAGAGATTGACTTTGTTGTAAAAGGATATACAGCAGGTGAGATTCCAGATTATCAAGTCTCTGCCCTATTAATGGCAATTTACTTTCAAGGGATGAGTCTTGAAGAAACTGCAATGCTTACAATGGCTATGGTCAATAGTGGAGATACTATTGACTTATCAGGGATTGAAGGTACCAAAGTAGATAAACATAGTACAGGTGGTGTTGGTGATAAAACTACCATTGTACTTGCACCTCTTGTAGCAGCAGCAGGTGTAAAAGTTGCAAAAATGTCAGGACGTGGACTTGGGCATACAGGTGGTACTGTCGATAAACTTGAATCATTTGATGGTTTTCAAGTGGAGCTTACAGAAGAACAATTTATGGAGAATGTTAATAAGCATGGTATAGCTGTAGTAGGTCAAAGTGGGGATTTAGCACCTGCAGATAAAAAGCTTTATGCTTTAAGAGATGTAACAGCTACAGTGGATCATATTGCACTTATTGCAAGTTCAATTATGTCTAAAAAAATTGCTTCAGGTGCAGAAGCAATTGTATTAGATGTAAAATGTGGTAGTGGTGCTTTTATGAAAAACTTAGATGATGCAAAAGCATTAGGAAAAGCTATGGTTGATATTGGTAAACATGTAGGTAGAAATACAGTAGCTGTGGTATCTGATATGAGTCAGCCATTAGGCTTTGCTGTAGGTAATGCTTTAGAGATTATTGAAGCGATTGAAACACTTAAAGGTAATGGACCAGAGGACTTAACACAGCTTACAATTACTTTAGGTAGTCGTTTACTGGTATTAGGTAAAGTATGTGCTACAATTGAAGAAGCTGAAGATAAAATCAAAACAATGTTTAAAAGTGGTGAAGCTGTGGAGAAACTCAAAGAGTGGATTGGCTTACAAGGTGGAAATATTGCTGCAATTGATGATTATAGCTTATTACCAGGTGCAGCACATACAAGACCTATTTACTTAAATGAAACAGGGTATGTTAAAGCTATTGATGCAGAAGAAGTTGGTAAAACAGCATTATTACTTGGTGCAGGACGTGAAACAAAAGAAAGTCATATTGATTTAGGTGTAGGTCTGATTATCCATAAGAAAATAGGGGATACAGTGACACCAGATACACCAGTAGCAACACTTTATTACAATGACGACAGTCGTTTAGAAGAAGCAATACGTACACTTATAGCGGCTTATACAGTAAGTGAAGAGATTGTTCCTAAAAACACACTGATTTATGATTTAATTGATTAATTAATAGGCAATACAAAACGACCTTTTTATAATATTTGTTCAAGTATAATTTGCTTTAAATAACAAATACTAGAAGCAAAAGATACAAGGAGGAAACTTATGAGAAGGTCGTTACTTATTTTTATACTCATTGCAATTTTAGGCTGTTCACAAGTTTTTGCAGCACCAGTGGCTGAAAAGCAAAAAATGAGTGGTGCAATGGCTGAAACAGCAAGAAGTTATATATTGATGGAAGAATCTAGCGGAAAGGTATTACTTGAAAAAGAAGCGGATACGCCTTATCCACCAGCTAGTATTACAAAAATTATGACCTTATTACTTATTAATGAGGCGATTGCACAGGGAAAAATAAATTGGGATGACAAGGTTACTATTAGTGAACATGCATCCCATATGGGTGGCTCTCAGGTGTTTATGGAACCAGGAGAAGAACAGACGGTTCGTGATCTTGTGAAATGTATTTGCATAGCATCTGCTAATGATGCAGCAGTTGCTATGAGTGAATATATTGCAGGAAGTGAAGAGCAATTTGTTCAAATGATGAATGATAAGGCGAAAGAACTTGGCATGGAAAATACGGTTTTTAAAAATGCTTGTGGTTTACATGTAGAAGGACATGTATCAACGGCAAGAGATATTGCACTCATGTCAAGAGCACTGGTAAAAAACTACCCGGAAATTACAAAGGTTGTCACAACGTGGATGGATTCTATTATCCATCGTACAAGACGTGGCGAGTCTGAATTTGTGCTTTCCAATACAAATAAGATGTTAAAATGGTATAGTGGTATTACAGGGCTTAAAACAGGTTATACACCAGAAGCAAAGCACTGTGTAAGTGCAACAGCAACAAGAGAAAATATGGGGCTTATTGCAGTTATTATGGGGGCCCAAGATGGTAAAATTCGTTTTAGAGAAGCAGCCCAGCTTTTAGACTATGGTTTTGCCAATTACAAAGTAAAAATGGGCCCAGGGTTGGGAACTATTATCGGCAGTTTACCTATTAAAAAGGGTACATCTGAAACATTAGATGTAGCAACAGATGAGACAAAGGGTTTTGTAGTCCCTAAAGGTGGTACAAATGGAGAACTTACCTATGAAATTACTTATACAAGAGAACAAGTAGTTGCACCGATAAAAAAAGGTGAATTAGTAGGAACAGTTACCTATTATTTAGAAGGAGAAGCTGTGGGTGAAGGAAATATTGTAGCAGCAAATGATGTTGATAAGGCCACACTTAAACAAATGCTGCCATATATGGCGAAACGTTTCTTTAAAGTATCGAAAGAAAATAAATAATATGCAAGGGGGTTATGGTAAAAATAAAGATGATTTTACCATAACCCTCATTTTTGTGAGAGAAAAACTAGATGTTAGTCATATTATTAAATTTCATCAAAACTTATGCAGTAATGACAAGTTTTGATGAAATTTAATATAAAAAGACAGACTCTAACAATATCACCAATTTTAGCTTGCATAAATTGAGCTAAACAGATACACTTATATATATATCATTTGACAGGAGGGATAAAATGTCTGTAACATTTAAATTACAAGACTTTGAGGGCCCGCTGGATTTATTGCTGCACTTAATTGAAAAAAATAAGATGAGTATTTATGATATTGAAATTTCATCTATTACGGATCAATATATGGCATACTTAGAGGATGCTAAAGAAGTTGAAATGGAACAAATGAGTGAGTTTATAGTGATGGCGGCAACGCTTCTATATATTAAATCAAGAATGCTTCTACCTAAACATTCTAAGGTAGAGGAGGAAGAGGAAGACCCAAGAGAAGAATTAGTAAGAAAGCTGATTGAGTATAAAAAAGTAAAATATGTATCGGAACAGCTTAGTGCTTGTCAAGTAGATACAGACCGTTATTGTTTTAGAAATCGTATGGCACATCTTGATTTACCCGATTATGAGCCAGATTATAGTGGTATTTTAGATAGACTTACGCTTAACCAGCTTTATGATACTTTTAATGAGCTGATAAGGCAAAAAGAATGGGAGAACAAAACGAAATCTGAACGTAAAATAGATCATAATATTTTAAAAAAGGATACGTATACTATCGAGCAAAAGAGTATTTATATTACTAATCTCATTGCTTTAAATGGAAAGACTACCTTTTTTACTATTTGTTCAAAGGATATGCCTAAGATAGAACTTATTGTAACATTTATGGCGCTTTTAGAGCTTATTCATAAGAAGCAAGTAATGATTACACAAGATGACCCAAAGGGGGATATTATTATTGTAGGAGGACCAGAGGGTGATTAAAACAGATCTTGAAAGTAGCATTGAAGCACTACTTTTTTATTCAGGGGATATCATCCCTTTAAAAAGGCTCTGTGAACTTTGTAGTGTTGAAGAAATTAACATTAATTTAGCAGTGCATAGGCTGAATGAAGGATATAAGGAAAGTAATAGTGGACTTGAAATTATTGAGGTGGATAATGGATACCAAATGTGTACAGCACCAAAACATCTCAATATAATTCAGCAATTTAGACAAAAACCAGTAAGACACCTACTCACACAAGCTTTAATTGAGTCATTAGCTATAGTAGCTTATTCACAGCCTATTACGAGAACGCAGATTGAAGATATTAGAGGGGTAAGATGTGAACATGCCATTAGCCGTCTACTAGAATATGGGCTTATTGAAGAAGTTGGGAGATTGAATGTAATTGGTAGACCAATTCTATTTGGGACAACCAATGAGTTTCTCAGACATTTTGGTTTTAGGAATCTAGATGAGATGCCAAAAGTAAAGGAAGAACTTTTGGAGAAATTTAAAGAAGAAGTAAAACAAGAAATTAATTACTATGAGGATATCTCTGGTGAACAAGTTACATTATTAGATAATGAAATGTTAGATAAAGATGAGTAATTAAATTCAAAAGAAAATGTATAAAACCACTTCATATGAGGGAAGATTTCTGTTATAGAATGAATCTTGAAATTGAGGAGTGGCAGTATGAGAAAAAAAAGCATTGCCTTAGTTATCATACTTTGTATGTTTATAAGTCAAGTTGTACTAGGAAGTGAACTCCCGGATGTTAAAGCTAAGGGAGCATTACTTATGGAAGTAGAAAGTGGCCGTGTGTTATTTGAAAAAAATAGTCATGAGTCTTTGCCTATGGCTAGTACAACTAAGATTATGACATGCATTGTAGCCTTAGAAAATAGTAATTTAGATGATGTTGTAACTGTGTCCAAAAGAGCATGTTGTGCACCACCTGTAAAGTTAAAATTACAAATCGGTGAAAAACAACGTCTGGGTGATTTGTTATATTCCCTTATGTTAGAATCTCACAATGATACGGCAGTTGCTATTGCCGAGCATGTGGGGGGATCTGTAGAACATTTCTGTGAAATGATGACCGAAAAGGCAAAAGAAATAGGTGCAGAAAGTGCTACTTTTAGGACGCCTAATGGTTTAGATGCTGATGGTCATCAGGCATCAGCCTATGATATGGGCCTTATTGCCCGTTATGCTGTGCAAAATCCAGAATTTGTTAAGATTGTAACAACAGAGCTTATTAGTATTCCAACTAAAGAATTGGTAGGCAGTAGACGCCATGACTTACAATGCAAAAATAGATTCTTATATAGTTACGAAGGTGCAAATGGTATGAAAACTGGATTTACTAATAAGGCAGGGCACTGCTTTGTTGGAAGTGCCAATCGTAAAGATATGCAACTTGTAGGTGTGGCATTAGCTTCAGGTTGGGGCAAGGCAGGTAAAACAAGAAAGTATACCGATGTTATTAATATGATGAATTATGGCTTTAAAAACTATGAGAAGGTTAATGTACTTAAACCTAATCAAAGCTATATACATGTACCTGTGACAAAAGCTATTGTGAAAAATGTAGACTTAGCTTGTGATGCAGAAATTGTATTACCATTAACACAGGTGGAAAAAGAAAATTTGATATTAAAGAAGATTGTACCTCCTAGTGTACAGGCACCCATTGTAGAAGGTGATACCATTGGAGAAGTGCAAGTTTTGTGTGGTGGTACAGTTTTAGCAAGTGCCCCACTTACAGCAAAAGAAAGTATTAAGAAAGCAAATATACTTGATTATATTAAAAATTGGATAAAGAATAAATAAAGGGGATCATATGAGATTACAAAAATATTTAGCGGCTTGCGGCGTCGCATCAAGACGTAAATGTGAGGCCTATATTTTAGAGGGCTTAGTAAGTGTTAATGGCGAAATTATTACTACGCTTGGCACATGTGTAGAAGAAGGGGATGAGGTATGCTTTAATGGTGAAATTGTAGCATTAGAGGGTCATTATGTATACTACATGCTTAATAAACCAACTGGTTATGTGACAACTGTGCAAGATGAGCAAGGGCGTGAGACAGTATTAGATATTATGGAGGATGTAGAAGAGCGTATTTTCCCTGTAGGGCGATTAGATTTAAATACATCAGGGCTCTTGATTCTAACAAATGATGGAGAGCTTACGTATGGTTTAACCCATCCAAAACATGATGTTAATAAAACTTATGAAGTGAAAGTACGTGGAAAGGTTAGTGAAGTAGGTGTAAAACGTCTAGAAACAGGTGTTATAATAGATGGTCGTAAAACATATCCAGCTAAAGTAAAAATCACGGCACAAACAGAAAAAAACACTCGTTTAGCGATTACAATTCATGAAGGACGCAATCGTCAAGTTCGTAAGATGTGCGAAGCAATTGGTCATCAGGTCATTTCACTTAATCGTCGATCTGTAGGTGATTTAAATTTAGGCAACTTAAAACTAGGCGAATACCGTAAGTTAACGACTAAAGAGGTGAATTATTTAAAGAAAATTGCAGGAGTAAATCATTAGGATTTGCTCCTTTTTATTTTATTTAATAAAAGAATATGAATGATACACTAATCAAGTATAGATAAGATTATTTATTGTAGTAATACAAAATTTAAATGAAGATACTAAATTTTTTTAAAAAAAGTACAAAATTTAGTATTTAACTTGCATATTATACGTGCATTTAGTAAAATATAAAAGACGATTTTTGTACTTTGTTTTAAATATTTTTAGATGGAGGGTACCAGATGAGCACTTTAGAAAAATTATCTGAATTAGAATCTCGTAGGACCACTATTGTTATGAAACGTAACGAAGAAGCTAAAAAGGCAGCTCTTGCACAAGGAAAACTTACAGCAAGAGATCGTATTGAGGCACTCTTAGATGAGAATAGCTTTGTTGAGATTGGGGCTTTTATAGCAAGTAGAAGTACAGCATTTAATATGGCAGAAGTAGATACACCAGCAGATGGTGTAGTTACTGGATATGGAACTGTAAATGGTAATCCTGTATATGTATATAGTCAAGATGCTAGCGTACTTGGCGGTGCTATTGGTGAAATGCATGCGAAAAAGATTGTACGAATTTATGAAGATGCATTAAAGGTAGGCGCACCAGTTGTTGGATTTTTAGATACAGTAGGTGTAAGATTACAAGAAAATATAGATGCACTTTTAGGTTATGGTAAAATTTTTGCTAAAATGACTGAGGCTTCAAGTGTGATTCCACAAATTGCTGTAGTAGCAGGAGATTGTGCAGGAGGGGCTTCATTTATTGCAGGGCTTTCTGATTTTGTATTTATGAGTAGCAAATCTGCGCGTGTTTTCTTAAATAGTCCTAATACTTTAGATAGTAAAGAGGCATCATTTGAAAATATCGCAACAGCTAAAGTTCACTTTGAAGAAACAGGACTTGCTAACTTTGTAGCAGACAAAGAAGAAGCACTTATTGAAGAAGTAAGAAGACTTTTAAGCTACTTACCTCAAAGTAATAGTGATGAAGTACCATTCTACACAGTGACAGATGATCTTAATAGGGTAGAGGCATCACTTAATAATTTTGATTTTGAAACACAAAGTATAAAAGATATTGTAACAGCTATTGCTGATAACGGTGAATATCTTGTAATAGGTGCTGCATATGGTAAATCTGTACTTACAGCATTTATGCGTTTAGATGGTGGCACAGTTGGGGTTATTGCTAATATAGAATCACAGATTGATGATGCAGGAATTAAAAAAGTAACAGACTTTATGAATACTTGTGATAGCTTCAATGTACCAGTTGTTACACTTACCAATATCGAAGGCTTTGCTTCAACAATTGCTACAGAAAAAGGTGGTATTGTTAAAGCTGCTAGTTTATTAATCAAAGCCTTTGCGGAGGCAAGTGTACCTAAAGTAAATGTTTTAGTAGGGGAAGGCTATGGTAGCAGTTTTGTAGCTATGAATAGTAAAGCAATTGGGGCGGATATGGTATATGCTTGGCCAACAGCTAAACTTGGCAATCTAAAAGCAGAAAGTGCTATGAAAATTATGTATGGCAAACAACTTGAAGAGGGTACAATGAGTGTTGAAGCCTATACACAAGCAGTTGCTGAATATGAAGCAATGCATGGTAGTGCTTTTGCAGCAGCACAAAAAGGTATTGTGGATGATATTATTGAACCAGCAGCAACACGTAAACGTATCATTGCAGCTTTAGAAGTATTAGCAACAAAAGTACGTTAATAAGCCTAATAATAAAAGGTAGGTGGAAAAATGAGCTCAAATATAAGTAACTTTATTGATGGTTTAAATACATTCCTAATTGGAATTGTTCTTGTGTTTGCAGTGCTTGTACTATTAATTTTCGTAATTACATTATTAGGAAAAATTATGCAGTCAATTGCACAAAAAACACAAACACCTCAACCAGTAGTTGAAGAAGAAATAAAAGTTGTTCAAGAAGAGGTAGCAGCTCCAGTAGTTAAGGAAGAAAAAAAACAAGATGATTTAGAATTAGTAGCAGTAATTACAGCAGTAATTGCAGCGAGTATGGGAACTACAACTGATAAACTACAAGTAAGATCTTTAAGAAAAGTTGAAAGAAAATCACTTTAAAATTAAGGAGGCCGTTAATAATGAAAAGATTTCAAGTAACTGTAAATGGAAATACATACGAGGTAGAAGTAGAAGAATTAGGTGGGGCATTTACACCAGTAGCAGCAGCGCCAGTAGCAGTAGCATCTGCACCAGTAGCAGTAGCACCAAAAGTAGAAGCACCAAAAGCAGCACCTGCATCTGTAGGTAGTACAAAAGTAGTTGCACCAATGCCAGGTAAAATAGTAGATGTTAAAGTAAGTGTAGGACAAAGTGTAGGGGAAGGTGAGGTTGTAGCAATCCTTGAAGCAATGAAAATGGAAAATGAAGTGGTTGCACCAAGTGCAGGAACAGTTGCATCTATTAATGTAACAGCAGGTAATGCAGTTGAAACTAATGACGTTATTATAACACTTAACTAGTTCCAAACCATAATAGAAAAAGGAGGAACATACATCATGATGAGTGAATTTCTATTAGCTATCAAAGGGTTTGCGGCACAATCAGGACTAGCTACAATCTTTGGTGGAGAGTATGGCTACTTAATAATGATTGCAGTAGCGTGTTTCTTGTTATATTTAGCAATTGCAAAGGGGTTCGAGCCTTTATTACTTGTACCAATTGCTTTTGGTATGCTTCTTGTAAACTTGCCTGGTATTGGTATTAAAGATGCACCTATTGGTATTTATCACCAAGATGGTTTCCAACCAGGTGGTCTTTTCTATTATTTATCTATGGGAAAAGATTTTGGGATTTTCCCACCGCTCATTTTCGTTGGCGTAGGAGCCATGACAGATTTTGGACCACTTATTGCTAACCCTAAAAGTTTAATTTTAGGTGGGGCAGCACAGCTTGGTATCTTCGTAGCTTTCTTAGGGGCACTACTTTTAGGTTTTGCACCAAATGAAGCAGCATCAATTGGTATTAT
>JAZKZQ010000034.1:0-10745 GCA_045612745.1 Cellulosilyticum sp.
TCCAATGGTTATACTTTGGTTACCTTGGTGCTGTAAAACAACAAGATGGTGCGGCTATGTCAATTGGACGTAACACAACATTCCTTGATATCTACGCTGAACGAGATCTTAAAAATGGTACATATACAGAAGAACAAATCCAAGAATTCATTGATCATTTCGTAATGAAACTTCGTATGGTACGTTTCCTTCGTATTCCAGAATACAATGAATTATTCTCAGGTGACCCTGCTTGGGTATCTGAAGCAATCGGTGGACTTGGTATTGATGGACGTCATATGGTTACAAAAACATCTTATCGTATACTTCATACATTAATTAACCTTGGACCATCACCAGAACCAAATTTAACAATTCTTTGGTCACCAAGACTTCCACAAAACTTTAAAACATACTGTGCTAATATCTCTATCAAAACATCATCTATCCAATACGAAAATGATGATTTAATGAGATTACATTACGGTGATGACTATACTATCGCTTGCTGTGTATCTGCTATGAAAGTAGGAAAAGAAATGCAATTCTTCGGTGCACGTGCTAACCTTGCTAAAACATTACTTTATGCAATCAATGGTGGCCGTGATGAAATGACTGGTGAACAAGTTGGACCTAAATATCAACCAATCACATCTGAATACCTTGATTATGATGAGGTTATGGAAAAATTCAACGATATGATGGATTGGCTTGCAAAAGTTTATGTTGATACATTAAACGTAATTCACTATATGCATGATAAATATCACTATGAATCACTTGAATTAGCACTTCATGATACAGATGTTGAACGTACATTTGCTACAGGTATTGCTGGTTTCTCAGTAGTAGTTGACTCACTTTCTGCTATTAAATATGCTAAAGTTAAAACTGTTAGAGATGAAACAGGTCTTATAACAGATTATGAAATCGAAGGTGAATACCCAGCATACGGTAATAATGATGATCGTGTAGATCAAATTGGTGTTGAACTTCTTCAAAACTTCATGAACAAAATTAGAAAACATCATACATATAGAAACTCTATCCCTACAACATCAATTTTAACTATTACATCTAACGTTGTATATGGTAAGAAAACAGGTAACACACCTGATGGTCGTAAAGCAGGGCAACCACTAGCTCCAGGTGCTAATCCAATGCATGGTAGAGATGTAAATGGTGCTCTAGCTGCACTTTCTTCTGTTGCTAAACTTCCATTTAGAGATTCATTAGATGGTATTTCTAATACATTCTCTATCATCCCAAGTGCTCTTGGTAAAACAGAAGATGAACAAATTAACAACTTAACAGGTCTTCTTGATGGATACTTCATACAAGATCCACATCATGTAAATGTCAACGTTCTACAACGTGAAACATTACTTGATGCTATGGATCACCCAGAAAAATATCCTCAACTTACAATTCGTGTATCTGGATATGCAGTTCGTTTTATCCGTTTAACAAGAGAACAACAAATGGATGTTATTAATAGAACATTCCATAACCACTTATAATAACTGATATATAGAAATAAAAATTATTAAATAACAATTAATAAAGAGGATGTTTGCATCCTCTTTATTAATTGTTTATAATAGAACAAGATGTAGCTTATTCATAGTTTTTAGTAATGTGAAATCATTTTTATATTTAAGTTACATAAATTATCAAATTATTAGGAGGTATGAACATGAAAGGCAGAATACATTCGATTGAAACTTGCGGTGCTGTAGATGGTCCAGGCCTTCGCTATATCGTTTTTACACAGGGTTGTCCATTAAGATGTCAATATTGTCATAACCCAGACACTTGGAAATTACATGAAGGAAAAGAAACTACTACAGAAGAACTTATTACAGACATTATAAAATATAAACCTTTTATGAATGCATCTAATGGTGGTGTAACTATTAGTGGTGGTGAACCATTTATGCAAGCTGATTTTGTAAAAGATTTACTTATAAAATGTAAAGCAGAAGGTATTCATACAACCATTGATAGTTCAGGCTATGTAAACTTAGATAAAGCAGACCCTGTTCTTGACTATACAGATCTTGTACTTTTAGATATTAAATGCTACAATGCAGAGAAATTTAAGAACTTAACAGGTGTTGAATTAGAACCAACACTGGCATTTGCAAAACACCTAGAAGAACGTAACATCCCTATTTGGATACGCTACGTATATGTCCCAAATCTTACAGATAATGAAGAAGACATTGAGAATCTTGCTAAATATTTAACTACACTTAAAAATGTAGAACGTATTGATATATTACCATTCCATAAAATGGGAGAATATAAATGGGAACAGCTTGGTTATGAATATGCATTACAAGATACTGAAGAACCATCTATCGAAACAACTAATTCAGCAAAAGCAATCTTTGAAAAATACAATCTACCAGTAGTGGGATAATACTTCCTATTAAATAGGATACTAATAACTTATTACTCTACTTTTATATGTTATTAAATAAAAAATAAAAAGCCTCATTTATGGGGCTTTTCTTAAGGTGTATGTAGTTGTGCATATTTCTTAATACTTTACATTTCTTCAGCGGATTGTATATCTACGGTTTGTTTTTTATCTTTAAATAACTTATTCCAAAAAGATGCTTTTGTCTTTTTATCATTTTCTTTTTCTTGGCTATTTCCTATTTCTTTTCTCATCTTCTGCACTTCTCTCATTGTTTCATCTAACTTACGATAATATTCTTCATTCTTTGCATCTTGTTTTTCCTGTAACATATTAATTTTTGCTTCTACTGTAATATCTACCTCTTGCTTTATCTCCTCCCGCATTTCCTGCTTAATTTGAACTACAGAAGCTTTATTCCCTTCCATAACTGCTTGTGTAATCATACCCATAAATACTTTTACCTTTTCATTATTAGGGTCTCCTATATCTATAGTAGTTACACTTTCAGGTGCTGTAGTTACAAGCTGTGAGCTCGTTAACTGTTCATAACTTTCTTTAGCCTCTTGATTAGAATCACGCATAATACTTTCTATTGCTTTGAGCTGTAACCCTTGTTCTCTCATTTCTAGTATTTTTCTAAACATCTCAACATCTTCTATTGTATATACTCTGTGCCCTTTAGCATTTCTTTTAATTGTTAATTTCAGTTCTTTCTCATAAAATCGAAGGACGTAAGGTTCTGTTTCCAGTTTTTCCGCTACATCTTTTACTGTGAGAAAGTCTTTTTCCTGTAACATTGGCGCTCCCCCATTCATTTGTACATGTTATGATTATTATACCATATTTTTACAATAATACAATATTTTAAGAATATTTTTATTTTATATTTTGTTATTAGATTAATAAAACAAAAACAGCTGTCATATTTATAACAGCTGTTTTTATTAGTGTTGCATATTGGCAAACTTAGTATATTGTCCAAGCCATACAAGTTCAACTGTACCTGTAGGACCATTTCTTTGTTTTGCAATAATAACTTCACCAACATTCTTTTTATCTGTATCTGGATGATAATATTCATCACGATACAAGAACATAACAACGTCAGCATCTTGCTCAATAGCTCCAGATTCCCTTAAATCTGAAAGCATTGGTCTATGGTCTGTTCTTGTCTCACAAGCTCGTGAGAGCTGGGATAGAGCAATTACAGGTGCATTCATTTCCCTTGCCAAAGCTTTTAAGGAACGAGAGATATCTGAGATTTCTTGTTGCCTAGAATCTCCCTTACCACTACCACTCATAAGTTGTAGGTAGTCAATCATAATAAGGTCTAATCCCTTTTCCATCTTAAGTCTTCTACATTTTGCGCGCATCTCCATAACATTAATGCCCGCTGTATCATCAATAAAGATTCTAGAGTCTGCAATATTAGGAATACTTCTTGCAAGCCTATCCCAATCTTCTTTCTCTAACATCCCTGTACGTGCCTTCTGTGAATCAACCATAGCCTCTGCACAAAGCATACGACTTACTAATTGATCCTTAGACATTTCTAAACTAAATACAGCAACACTTTGTTTATTCTTGATACCTGCTGTTTGAATAATATTAAGTGCAAAAGCTGTTTTCCCCATTGAAGGTCTTGCAGCTACTAGTACTAAATCTGATGGTTGAAGCCCTGCAGTACGTTGATCTAAATCAATAAATCCAGTCTCAATACCTGTAATACCACCTTTACTTTGATGTGCTTCTTCAATCTTGTCAATAGAAGTAATAACAATCTCATCAATTCCAGTAAAGTCTTCTGTACTTTTATTTTGAAGAATATCAAAAACTTGCTTCTCTGCAAAACTCATAATACTATCAATAGGTTCTTCACCTTCATAACTCTTTGCAGCAATCTCATTACTAGCTTTAATAAGTCTTCTCAGAGTAGCTTTTTCTTCTACTATTTTTGCATATTGCTTGATATGAGCTGATGTAGGTACACTACTTGCTAACTCTGCTATATAGCCTAGACCACCAACTTGTTCTAGTACACCTTTTTGAACTAATTTATCCTGGATAGTAATAAGGTCTATAGGATTTCCACTTGTATATAGTTCAATAATGGCTGCATAGATTTGCTCATGATCAGGTCTATAAAAGTCTTCAGGTCGTAAAATCTCACTAGCAACGATAACAGCTTCATGATCCAAAATCATGGAACCTAAAACAGACTGCTCTGCCTCCAAACTATGTGGCGGAATTCTCATATTAGGTACTTGCTCCATAGCCTATTCCTCTCCTTTTATAACTTTATGCCTCTACAACATACACACTTACTGTTGCAGTTACTTCTGGATGTAACTTAATTGTTACCTTTAATCCACCTAAACCTTTAATAGGGTCTTTTAATTGGATTTTCTTCTTATCTACAGCTACACCTAGATCTTTCTTAATCACTTCTGCAATTTCTTTTGAAGTAACAGAACCAAATACCTTTCCACCTTCACCAGTTTTTACAGCGATTTTAACTTCTTTTTCATTTAACTTTTCAGCAACTGCTTTTGCATCATCTAACTCTTTTTGTTTACGTTTTGCTTCTGCATTTTGCTCTAACTTTCTGTTATTCATATTAACAGCATTAGCTTCTACAGCTAAACCTTTTGGAAACAATGCATTACGTGCATAGCCATCCTTTACTTCTAATAAGTCACCTTTTTTACCAACTTTTTTTACGTCTTGTGTTAAAATTACTTTCATTTTGTTTCACCTTCCTCAAAGTATTTATTTATAGCATCTTTTAGTAATATCTTAGCTTCTTGTAAAGAAACATCTTTAATTTGTGCACCAGCAATACCTAAATGTCCACCACCGCCTAATAGCTCCATGATACGTTGTACATTAACATCTTTTAATGCTCTTGCACTAATCATAATACATTCATCTTGAGGTGTTAATACAAATGAAGCTTCAATACCTTTAATATTTAAAAGTTCATCGGCAACTTGTGCTGCTATAATATTAGCATGTGGCACACCACTATTAACATGTGAAATAGCCATATTCCCTTCCCAGATTTCCGTTTCTTTAATAGCTGCTGCACGTACCTTATAAACATCCATATCATCTTGGAATAACATACGTACCCTTGTACTATCTGCACCATTTCTTCTTAAGAAAGCTGCTGCTTCAAAGGTTCTAACACCGGCTTTAAATACAAAATTCTTAGTATCAATCGTAATACCTGCTAAAAGTGCATCAGCTTCAATAGTCGTTAGCTTAATTTTGTCACTTAAATAGTTTAAGATTTCAGAAATCATTTCACATGTAGATGAGATAAATGGTTCTACATAAGTTAGTACTGCATCTTCAATAAAGTCTGTACTACGACGATGATGGTCAAATACTACTACTTTACCAAACTTCTCTAAAAACTCAGGACACTCTAAATAACTCTTTCTATGAACATCTACGATAACAAGTAAGGTATCTTTCTTAATTTCTTTTTCAGCTTCCTCAGGTGTTATAAATAAATCTTCATACTCTTTTGATTCTACTATTCTATCATATAATGCCCTGATAGCAAAGGTAGGTTCCTTTAATATAATCTTAGCTTTCTTACCCATTATAGCTGCAGCTCTATATACTCCCATAGCAGCACCTAAACAATCCATATCAATACCCTTATGCCCCATAATAAACACTTTATCAGCTTCATGTAAAAGCTCCTTAAATGCATAAGCCTTAATTCTTACCTTAACTCGTGCACTTTTCTCAACTTCCTTAGTCTTACCACCATAAAAAGTATACTTATCATGATGCTTTATAATAGCCTGATCTCCTCCACGTCCCTGAGCTAAGTCAAAAGCAATCCTAGCATCTTCTTTTGAACCATTTAGGGATGTAATATTATTCCCTATTCCTATACTGATGGTAACAGGTAATTCATTTCCCACTTGAATATGGCGCATTTCATCTAATATATCAAACTTCGTCTGCTCCATCTTCGCAAGTTCTTTTCTATTAAAAATCATAATATACTTATCACGTTCAATGCGAGCAATAACTACTTCTCGTTCCTTAAACCATAGATTAATTTTACGATCAATAATAGCCAATAACATAGGTCTTCTTACTTCCTCAATACTATGTGTAATCTCATCCACATTATCAATACACAAATATCCCATCATACAACGTTCTTCATTAATTTGTTTCTTTAAAAATTCATTCTCCGTTGTATCCACAAAATAAAGGACGTAACATAGACTTTCACCTACTACCTTCTCTATTGATAAATTAAACTTTCTATCACCTAGTTCAACCATCTTATTAGGTATAGTGTCTAATTCTATCATTTCATTTGCTTTTACCTCTGGAATAAGTGCTCTAATATCTTTACCAATAGTTACTTCCTCACTACAAATATCAGCAAAAGCATTATTAAACCACTTAATTTCTCCTATTTCTTCTAAAATAACAACTGGTATTTGTGAATTAGCAAACATAGTTCCTTTAAGTGTTGTCAGTTCTTCTACTTGCTCTGCAATGTGTGATTTTACAATACTTATTCCATACTTTTCTCCTACTATAGTTAAAACAAGTAAAATAAGAAAAATTAATAGACTCACAATAGCTTGTGGTACATACGCTGCTTTAATTCCCTGTAAAATAATTCCTATAACCATTAAAAACTTAGAGAATCTTAATACCCATATTGCATAAGAAAAATGATTCCCAAAATGTTTTTTCATATCCCTATCCTTTCTGTGCATTAAACCACAATTGTTACTTTCCTAAAATTAAACATTGTATCAAGAAAGCCAAATAGTATAAGAAGTGTAGGTGAAAATAAAATAATACTTCCTAGGAAAATACCAGTTATGATTTTTACCCCTTTATTAATTGAAGATTTCTTAATAATACCAATTACACTAAGTAATCCAACCAACATAAGTAACATATAAATTATAACTACCACATTTACACCTAAAATCATTGTACCACTTAATGCGTCCGTTGTCACAGTCATTAAAAATATTGCACCAGCTAATATCCCTAATAATACCCTAGATATCCTAAACTCCAATAATTGACCTAAACCAGGTAATGTTTTATCTCTAAGGCGTAAAATAAGGTGTATAATAAGTACTTGTATAATTGAACAAATAAATGCATTAATAATACTCACTGCAGCAAACAATTGCTTCATTAAGTCTAGATTACCTATAAGCAATTGAGTAATCTGAACTTCAAATCTTTTATCAACTATACCTGATGTTGTCATAAGACGGCTTACTACAGCTGGTACTATAGCTGTCTTAATATGCTCTGTATAGTTCATATACTGCAATTCATAATTAACACCCATTCCCTTCATCACGCCATAATAAAGCAAAAATGCTATACCACTTATAATACCTGAGTACACAATAATATTTGGTAAAGGATACTTCTTTCTATAAAAATATGAGACAGCATATACTGGTACAGCAATACTTATAAGGTAAATTAAACTACTTTCTATCTGCCCTGTTAATGCATAAATAGCCAACAATGTAGCCATATTATATAAAACATGCGTACCAAGTTCAAGGTTATACTTAATCATATACAAGGTAAGAGGTATAGCCACAATAGGTAATAAAAGCATATTTCCTATACTATACACACCTAGTTTCGATATTACAATATAGATAGCTAATAATACACAAAGCATTAGCGATCCCTTTGCATCTTGTTTCATTGAAAAGCGTCCCTCCTTTGTTTTCTATTGAATTACGATATGTATTTTATAAATAGAACTATTATTTTTATAGTTATATATCTTCTAGCTCAATCATAAAATCAATATACGTTGTATTATTATACCATAGTTTTGACTTTTAATTCTAGTAGCCCCTAGACTCTTATAAAATCATAGAAAAAAACCACTGCCGGCTAAGCAGTGGTGTGTGCATATTGTTTGGTATTTGTGCTTGTTTCTCTCTATATAATGTGCTAATGTATTAAAAATTAATCTTGTGTGTATGGTAAAAGTGCAATGTGTCTTGCACGTTTGATAGCAACTGTAAGTTTACGTTGTGCTTTAGCTGAGTTACCAGTGATTCTTCTTGGAAGAATTTTACCTCTTTCAGAGATAAATTTCTTAAGAGTATTGATATCTTTGTAGTTAATTTTTTTGATTTTATCACCAGCAAATTGATTTATTTTACGTCTTCTACGATTATGTCTTTTTTGCATTGCCATTGTGTATTCCCTCCTTCTTTAATTACTATTTCTAATTAAAATGGTAAATCGTCATCTTCTTCAAAGTTAGTAGTAGGTGTGAAACCTACTGCTGAATTTCCTGAAGAGGGACTTGGTGCGGGTGCACTAATTGGAGCATCCATCATTACACCACGAGATTCTGCTGAAGATCTGCTTTCTGCAAAATGCTGCTCTTCTGCTACTACATCTACTGATGTATGTTTTACTTTTTGTTGATCTTCCCAAGTATTAACTTGTAAACGGCCAACAACAGCAACCATTTGCCCTTTTCTAAAGTACTTCTCTGCAAACTCACCTGCTTTACCAAAAGAAACTATGTTGAAGAAATCAACATCTTGTTCTCCTTGTTTTGCAAATTGCCTTCTTACAGCAATTCCATATCTTGCTACTGCAACAGGATTAGCTGATTGAGAATAACGTACTTCTGGATCTCTAGTCAAACGTCCCATTAATATAACTTTGTTCATACTCAGACCCCTTCCTTCAGGTAATTATTATTTATCTTCAAGAGATACGATTAAGTAACGAAGAACTGATTCCATGATACGAACTCTAGCTTCGATTTCTGCTGGAGCAGAAGTTTCAGCATTGAATTGAATAAAGTAGTAGAAACCTTCTCTTTGTTTTTCGATTTCGTAAGCAAGTTTTCTTTTGCCCCAATCGTCAACGTTTGTGATTTCTCCACCAAAACGTACGATAAGTTCTTTCACTTTTTCAAGTGTAGCTACTCTTTCTTCTTCGCTTAATGTTGAGAATAACACAACTGATAATTCATAATTTCTCATTATGACACCTCCTTTTGGTCTTTGGCCCTATATCTATGTATAGAGCAAGGATTACATTACAGTTTCATATGATACCATAAAATATAAAAAAAGACAAGCCTTTTTGCTAATTTAACTTTTTAACAAATTTAGGTAGGTCTATTTTTAACATTTTTTAATAACTCTTATTACTCACCTGCTTGTCTTAAAACTTTCTTCACACTTTTTTCAAATTTAATTCGTGGTATCATAATTAAATGATTACATGCAATACAACGTAACTTAAAATCTGCACCTACACGTAGAATTTCCCATTCATTAGTTCCACATGGATGAGGCTTTTTCATTTGTACTACATCTCCAACTTGATAATTCATATATATACCCTCCTTAAAGTTGTACCCATTTTTTTATCATTTATACATTCTCGCACAAAACTTCTAATTCATTTCTATCTATCAGTTAACAATTGCTTTGCTCAATAAGTATGTATAAATTAATTTCCTACGAATAGGGTTATTATAACATAGCCCTTAAAATTCAAAAATACTATTTCTATTTTTATTCTTAATACTGTGTATCAACATACTTAGTATATGTCCTTATTTAAGACAACGTAAAAGGTCATAAGTATTACTTTCAAATAATACTTATGACCTTTTTATAAGGCGGCAACCAGATTTGAACTGGTGATGAAGGTGTTGCAGACCTCTGCCTTACCACTTGGCTATGCCGCCATCTATTTAATTATATGCACTATAAAATCACTTATTACAATAAGTGAAAACTCCCCGAGTAGGGTTCGAACCTACGACCCTCCGGTTAACAGCCGGATGCTCTGCCGCTGAGCTATCGAGGAATATGCTCTTAAATATCCAAATTTAAGATAAAAGGCGGCAACCAGATTTGAACTGGTGATGAAGGTGTTGCAGACCTCTGCCTTACCACTTGGCTATGCCGCCTTAAATTTGGCAACCACTTACTTTCCCAGGTCGTCTCCAACCAAGTATCATCAGCCGCTTAAGCCTTAACCGACGTGTTCGGGATGGGAACGGGTGTTTCCCTTAAGCGCATCGTCACCAAAATGACCCGTACGAGAATCGAACTCGTGTTACCGCCGTGAAAGGGCGGTGTCTTGACCGCTTGACCAACGGGCCTTCTTCTTTAATGCTTCCATTAAAACTCCCCGAGTAGGGTTCGAACCTACGACCCTCCGGTTAACAGCCGGATGCTCTGCCGCTGAGCTATCGAGGAATATACTCACCTGAGTACTTTTAAAGTATATCATAAACATTGACTTGTGTCAACACTTTTTTTAT
>JAZKZQ010000035.1:0-3088 GCA_045612745.1 Cellulosilyticum sp.
AGGAGCTAACCCAATGAACGGTAGAGAAACAAAAGGTGTTCTTGCAGCATGTGCTTCAGTTGCAAAAATTCCATTTGAACATGCACAAGATGGTATTTCATACACATTCTCATTAGTACCATCAACTCTTGGTAAAACAGATAGTGAACGTGTTGCAAACATGGTAGGTATCTTAGATGGTTACTTTGGGCAAACAGGTCAACACATCAATGTAAACGTTCTTCACAAAGACGTATTATTAGATGCTATGGAACACCCAGAGAAATATCCACAACTTACAATTCGTGTATCTGGATATGCTGTAAACTTCATTAAGTTAACAAGAGAACAACAACTAGATGTTATCAGTCGTACATTCCACGAAAAGATGTAATTAACTGAGATATACAATCTTTGTCGGGAAATATAGACAAATAATATAAAAATACGCTACTTAGTTTTAGGCTAGTAGCGTATTTTTTTTGGTAATTCAACGAAAATTAGTTAAAAATGTAATATGAATTGTTTTATTAGGCGAAAAATATAGGAAATTACACCTATTGCTTAAAAGGAGAGGTTGATGTAATATTTATTTAAAATAAAAAATAGTTGATGACTTAAAGTGGCAAAAAATTTTATAAATCGCATTTGACAGAAATATAATTAAGTGCCATACCTAAGTAAATAACTATAACAAAATTATGTCATCGTAAAGCTTACTTGCAGAAAAATTATGATGACATATATACATGCAGCTAATAGCAAGGAAAGATAGTAACTGATGATTTAATTTTAATTAAATTATTAATATTTATAAAAGGGGAAATTAATATGATTAAAACAAAAATTATTTGTACATTAGGACCAGCTACAGAACGTGAAGGTGTTTTAGAAGCACTTATTCAAAATGGAATGAATGTAGCACGTCTCAATTTTTCGCATGCATCACATGAGGAACACCTAGGGCGTTTTAAACAATTAAAGGAAATAAGAGAAAGATTGGGTAAACCAGTAGCAGCTTTACTAGATACACAAGGACCAGAAATTAGATTAGGAGAATTTAGTGAGGAAAAAGTATTTTTGAAAAAAGGGCAACAGTTTATACTTAATGCGGCACCTTGTATAGGAAATGAAGTATGTGCTAGTGTAACTTACCCAGGACTTATAGAAGAACTAGAGATAGGAAAGAAAGTACTTATTGATGATGGGCTTGTAGAATTAGAGGTTGTAGAAAAAAAAGAGGGTGCACTTATATGTGAAGTGAAAAATGATGGGGTAGTTGGTTCTCGTAAAGGGATTAATGTACCTTATACTAAACTTAATTTACCTTTTTTAAGTGAGAAAGATAAGAAGGATTTATTATTTGCTATTGAGCATGAATTTGATTTTATTGCTACATCTTTTACACAATGTGCAGAAAATATCTTAGATGTAAAAGCTTTCTTAAAAGAAAATCATGGGGAAGATATAAAAGTAATTGCTAAGATTGAAAATGCAGCTGGAGTAGAGAATATTGATGAAATTATTAATGTAGCAGATGGTATTATGATTGCTAGAGGAGATATGGGAATTGAACTACCATGTGAAACAGTGCCTTCTATTCAAAAAATGATTATAAAAAAAGTTTACGAGGCAGGTAAGCCAGTTATTACAGCAACTCAGATGTTAGATTCTATGATGAAAAATCCAAGACCAACTCGTGCAGAAACTACTGATGTAGCTAATGCTATTTATGATGGGACAAGTGCAATTATGCTTTCAGGTGAGACAGCAGCAGGGTTATATCCAGTAGAAAGCTTACAAACTATGATACGTATAGCAGAAAAAACTGAAGAGGATATAGATTATATTAAACGTTTTAATGCACAAAAGCTTACAGTATCACCAACTATTACAAGTGCTATTAGTCATGCAACTTGTACGACAGCACATGATATTCATGCAAAAGCTATTATTACTGTAACTAAATCAGGTCGTACAGCTTGTAAGATTTCTAAATATCGTCCAGATTGTATCATTATAGGGTGTTCACCTGAACTTAGAGTAGTGAGACAACTTAGTATGTCTTGGGGAGTTATGCCATTATATGTTAGTGAAGAACAAGATACAGAAGCACTATGTAGTAATGCTTTAGAGTGTGTAGTAAAAGCGGGTTATTTAAGCAAAGGTGATTTAACAGTTATGACAGCAGGTGTACCACTTGGTATATCAGGTATGACAAATATGATTAAAGTTTATAATGTAGAATAAAAATAAGGAGCTGTTATGACAGCTCCTTATTTTTATGGCCTAGGATAAGTTCATATTAGAACTCTAAAATATAATAATTATAACCATTAATTAACTGAATATTATTATGTACAATTGAGCGTTTTGCATGAGAGGCATAGGTTAAATGATTATGTCCATAGAGATGATAAGTGGGATTGAGTTTTTGGTAGATTTCGTGGAAGCACTGAAAACCTTTATGACTAAAACTATTAGGATTATCTCCTAAGCCAAAGGTAGGTGAATGCGAAACGAAGATATCAATAGGTTTTTTTGTTGTACGTATTAACTTTTTTACACGCTTTTGCATTTTGGCTTCAGGATATTGATAAATACCACCATTATATTCAATAGATCCCCCTAATCCGGCAATACGAATATTTTTGAAAGTAATAACTTTATCTTCGATACAGTCACATCCTTCAGGTGGGTGTGTACGATAACTATTGTCATGATTACCATGAACGTAAAAGACAGGAATAGCTAGCATAGTTACTAAAAAGGATAAATAATTAGATTTCAAGTCCCCACACGAAATGACACAATCTATGTTCTTAAAATTACTTTTATCAAAAAAATCCCAGATATAAGTACTTTCAATATCTGATACAACTAATATTTTCATAAGTTCCCCATCCTTTTAGCATGATTTGACACCATTATACTATAAAATTATAAAATTTAATAGCTTTTTAATTAAAATAGTATTGACATAATAAATAGACTTTGATATGATGATTAAAAATTAAATAAAAGTTTTGGAGGGATTCCCGAGTGGCCAAAGGGGGCAGACTGTAAATCTGTTGCGATAGCTTCGAAGGTTCGAATCCTTCTCCCTCCA
>JAZKZQ010000036.1:0-31532 GCA_045612745.1 Cellulosilyticum sp.
TTTTTTATGAATAAATTCTTTCTAATATACATTTTTCATTAATAATTTCCATTTATTTACATTATATGTTAATATATATATATATATACTAAAACATAATAAGGAGTTCTCATGTTTAAAGTAAAACCAAAATCAATAGGATATCACATAAGTGTTCTACTTAGTTGTATTGCACTTATCCCGCTAATATTAGTAGGAACATTAACTTACTTTTATTCAAGCAATATTTTAAAAAATAAACTAATAGAAACATCATCACAGACAGTTTCTGAAATTAATAATGGCCTAAGCCATTACTTTACTGCTTTAAGTAGTCTAGTTTCCCTTGCTACCAATGATGAAGCACTCATGAATCAAAATATCCTGAGTTCTTCAACTGCAAGTATAGATTCTCTTCTTGAGCGTATTTCTGAAAGTAACACGACTATTAGTACTGTATTTTTTGTAAGTTCAAATAATGATATTAATCTTTATCCAAAAAAACAAGTCGAAGCTAATTTTAATGCACTAGAGCGTCCATGGTATACAAAAGCTATCGCAAATCCTGAACAAGTTGTATTTACTGATGTTTATATAGATAACATCACCGATGCTCCTATTATTACAGCTTCTCGAACTGTACTAGATAAAAATAATAAAGTTATAGGCGTATTAGGTGTTGACTTCGATCTCTCTTCACTGGCTACAGAGCTTTCTAGATCAAAAGTAGGAAATGAAGGGATTATCTACTTATTAGATCCATCAGGCCTAACCATTTCACATCCTGATGAAACTAAATTGGGGTCTAACTTTATTACACAGGCATCATTTTGGAAAGAAATAGCTAATACTGAAAGTGGTTTTATAGAAGTTCTAGTTGATAATCATAAATATTTCATTACCTTTACAACCAACCCAGTGACAGGTTGGAATCTAATTGGCGAAATGGAAGATACTGAGCTGACAGATAGTATCAATAAAATACGTCAACTTACTATCATTGCAATTATCGTTCTTATAGCTCTCATCGCTATAATTTCTACTTTCATTGCAAAAATCACTACCAAAAGTATTATTCCACTAAAAGATGCCTTTGAACGTATATCAAATGGTGACTTAACAGCACGTATTTCAGAGATAAGTCCAACTAAAGAACTTAATGCAATCTCTATTTATTTTAATGAAATGATTGAGCACATAGCATATCTTATAAATGAAGTAAATCATTCTTCTGATAAAATACTTGAAACATCAATCCATTTCTCAGATATGGCTCAAGATTCTGCCACCGCCCTTAATGAAGTATCTGCATCTATGGTGGATATTGCAGAAGGTGTTTCAAATACAACAACCCATACACTTGAAGGTGTAGAAAATATGGGCCATTTAGCAAGTAAAATTGATCAAATTACTGACCAAACAACTACTATGAGTGAAATCTCACTTAATACAACACATCTTAGTAGTAAAGGACTTACAACAACTAAGTTACTTAGTGAAAAATCAACACATAGTAAAACTGCTATAATGGAAATTAAAAATCAAATTGATGACCTTAAAGAATTTGCTAAAAAAATTACTATCATTTCAGATACAATTTCACAAATTACAGAACAAACAAATTTACTTGCTTTAAATGCTTCCATTGAAGCAGCTAGAGCTGGAAGTAGTGGTGCAGGCTTTGCTATCGTTGCTGATGAGATTAGAAAACTTGCAGAAGCCTCAAAAGTATCTACTGAAGAAATTAACCATATACTACTTCAAATAGAAGCTAAATCTTCACAAGCAGCTCTTGCCATGGAAGGTACTGCTCAAATCATTACCGAGCAAGACTTAGCAGTTACTGAAACAATTCATACCTTTGATGAAATCATTGAATCTATCAATGTGCTTACAAGCAATACGCAAGAAATTGCTACATATATTAAAGAAATCAATACTAATAAAGTAACAATTGTAAACAAAATCCAAGAAATCTATTCTATCTCTGAAGAAAGTTCTTCTGCAACAGAAGAAGTTTGTGCAACCACAGAAAATATCTCTAATAATATGGAACGTATTCGCACTGGTTCACAAGAGTTAAAAGTACTTTCTAAAAATCTTAAAGAAAATATTGCTAAATTTAAAATTTAAGAAGAGAGTTGTGTCATAAAATATTCCGCTAGGTACTTGTGCACTACTAGCTACGCTCTCCACAATCTATGATACTCTAAGTTTGATGATAAAAGAAACGGTGTGAACTCACTACGCTACGCTGCGTTCAAACAACACACCTAAAACCTCTTTTATCATCTTCACAAGAGTATCAACAGATTGCTGCGAAGGTAGACTAGTAGTGCACAAGCACCTAGCTTTTCTTTAAGACACATAAGAAAAAGCTAAAACAAAAGTTAATAAGCTACTTTGCAAGTATTATACTTCTTCCTTCCAAAAATCTTTAATAAGCTGTGTAACTTGTGGTAGCTGTCTATAATTAATATAATACTTACGACTTAGTTCTGGTGGAAAGAGACTTTCATAAAAAGGAGTTGTAAAACGTTCATCCATAAGTAATATAATTCCCCTATCATCTTCTGTCCGTACAAGCCTACCTATGGCTTGAAGCACTTTATTCATTCCTGGATAGGTATAGGCATAATGATAGCCATCTTTACCTAGCTCATCAAAATAATTTTTGATTAAATCTCTTTCCAATCCTATTTGTGGTAAACCTACACCCACAATCATAACACCTATCAAGCGATCTCTGGTTAAATCAATTCCTTCTGAAAAAATCCCTCCTAAAACACAAAAATTAACTGTTGTCTTATTTGGATTTGGTACAAAGCGTTCAAGAAAAGCTTCTCTAGCTTCTTCATCCATATTATTCTCCTGAATATATAGCTCATAATCCTTCTCTAAAGCTCCCATTTCGTTATATACATCTAACATATATTTATAAGAAGGAAAAAATACCATATAATGACCAACTTTCGTCTTTGCGATTGCATCAATATAGGCACAAATTCTACTATAACTTTGTTCCCTCACCCGATATCTCGTAATCACATCCGTTGTCACTATTTTTAAAGCATGCTTTTCTTCAAATGGGGAAGGAAGTGCAATAGCCCTATCTTCACCACCACCTAGCATGTACTGATAATAATCAATAGGTAATAACGTAGCTGAAAAGAAAATAACACTTTGAGCAGATTCAATTACCTTTTTAATAGCTGCAGAAGGGTCAATACAGTACATTTTTAAGATTACCTCATGTCCATTTGTCTCACCATAAGTAATATAATGCTCATCAAAATACTCATAAATCTTATTAAACTGAAAGGCTTCAAAATAAAAATCAATAAGTTCTTTGGGCATCTCACTAGCTTGTCCTTGTTGTAATTTCTTATCCACTGTACCTATGAACTTTCTAAGAATTGTATAAAGCTGCTTAGGTGCCTCCTTACTAATATAGCTCCCTGTCATTTCTATATAGTCTCTTCTTAACTCTAGCATATACTCATTAATTTTACTGAGTTCTCTATTAATAAGTGAAAACTGTTTTCCTAGTCCCTTCTTCACTTGTAAACACTGCTTCTTGGATAAACTTGCAGAATACATTTCACGTGCCCTATCTACTAAATTATGTGCTTCATCTACTAATATAATAAAATCACTATGATCTAAAAAGCGCTTAAGTCCTACAGTTGGGTCAAACATATAGTTATAATCACAAATAACTACATCAGCCCATACTGATAAATCTAAAGATAACTCAAAAGGACATACTTCATATTTTTTAGCAAGTTCCTCTACCACCTCTCTACTCCACAAATCACTATGATTAATAATTTCATAAACAGCTTCATCCACTCTATCAAAATGCCCATTTGCATAAGGACAATACTCTGGGTTACACTGGGTCTTCTCCATAAAACAAATTTTATCTTTAGCAGTTAGAGTTACAACCTTAATTCTTGCACCATGACTGTATAGTAAATTAGCTGCCTGCTCAGCAACTGTCCTTGTAATCGTTTTAGCTGTTAAATAAAATATTTTCGTCCCATAACCTTCTCCCATTGCCTTTAAAGATGGAAATAAAGTAGAAATAGTCTTCCCAATCCCTGTTGGTGCACTAGCATACAATGTTTCCCCTCTTTGAATACTTTTATAAACACCAACTGCCAATACCCTCTGCCCCTCACGATACCTCTCAAAAGGGAATGACACCAATTTTAGAGACCTGTCCCTCTCCTTAGTCCATGCCATGTAGAATTTAATCCACTTATTGTATTTATGCATGATACTCATAAAAAAGGCTTCTAATTCAGAAAAGAAAAAGCTACGATGGAGATGTTTAATTTCTTTAGTCTCTATATGATAATATGTTAGTCTCACTTGCATCTCAGATAAATTATTTTGCCTTGCATAAAAATAAGCATAACATTTTGCTTGTGCCCAATGGAGATGATTATAGTTTTCATCAATTATCTCTAGACTTGTTGTTGTTGTCTTTATCTCATCAATTGTCACACTTACTAAATCTTTAATAATGCCATCTGCCCGACCTTCCACAACATAAACAATACCTTCTATTTCACATTGATAAACTAATCTCACCTCAGCCTCATAGTTTTCATCCATACTTTTTTGAATCTTTTTATGTGCCAATATACCTAGTAAGGCTCGATTACTACTACTAATAGCTGTAGCATTAATATTTCCTTGCCTTAAAACAAATTCAACTAACTCTCGAACAGATATTTTTACAATTCCATCCACTATACGCATCTTTTTCACTGCCTTCATACTTAAAATATATACTTTTCTAATCTCATTGTCTTTTCTATTTTATAGTATACCACAAACATATACTTGTTTTCCTAGCAGTCATCATATCTTAAAGCATGAAATGATTGTATCTTTATTTTCATTATAAAATCCCCTGTTATATGGATAGTTATATATTTATGTGATATAATTTTAATAATTTAGACTTTTTAAATTACATAAAAGGAGATTTATTTATCATGAAGTCACTAAAAACTCGAATTATCTTAATCTTTGTTGTCGGAAGTATTCTTACATCTCTCATTGTTGGGTCCATCAGCATTGTTGATGTTACACGTATCGCAAATACTAATGCTAATCAATTTATGCAGCTTACATGTGAGAGTACAAGTAATGAAATTAATACCCTTATCTCCCGTATTGAGCAATCCGTAAACACTTTAGCCCTCATTGCGGAAGATTATTTAACTGATGTAAATAGTTTTAAAACAAGTACCACATATGTTAACCATTATACCCGTGACCTTACAACTATTGCCAAGGATTTTGGTACCAATACAACTGGTGCACTTAGTGTTTACATCCGCTTTAATCCAGAGTTTACTAAGCCCACCTCTGGTCTATTTCTAGTACGTTCTAATACAGATGGTAACTTTGAAAATACTACACCTACAGATTTTAGTACTTATGATCCTAGTGATGTAGAACATGTGGGTTGGTACTACATACCTATTCAAAACAGAACTGCTACTTGGATGTCACCCTATATGAATGCTAATCTTAATACTTATATGATTTCTTATGTTGTCCCAATTTTTAAAGACAATGTTCCCATAGGTGTTGTTGGTATGGATATTGACTTTAATACGATTCAAAGTATTTTGTCTGCTACCTCCCTTTATGATTCTGGATACGCCTTTCTTACAGATACTAATAATACTATTTTATCTCATAAGGATTTAGCACCAAACACCAATCTTAAAGACCTGTCCCTCACAAATGTTATAAGTATATTAGATGATGAAAATCTTAAAGGTGTAATTTCTCATTATGATTATAATCACCAAGCTAAAAGTATGGTTTACAATACTCTTCAAAATGGCATGAAACTCATATTAACTGCACCAACTTATGAAATCTACTCTAGTTCTATCTTTTTAGGTATCAAACTTATTGTCGTTAGTATACTTGCCATTATTGTAGCACTTACCCTAAGTGTGTTCTTAAGTAAACGTATCACAACTCCTATTACACAACTTACTGCAATTATTGAACGTACAGCTCGCTTTGACTTCACTCCCTCTTCTGGTACAAAAAAACTTTATGCTTTAAAAGATGAAACTGGCAATATGGCACGTGCTGTTCATAATATGCGTAACGCACTTCGTGATATTGTGCAGAATATAGATACCTCTTGTAAAACACTAGCTACCAATATGAATAGTTTAAGTACTGCTATTGAATATGTAAGTACAAATTGTATGGATAACTCAGCAACTTCACAAGAGTTAGCTGCTAGTATGGAAGAAACTGCTGCAACAACTGAAAGCATTAACATAAATACTCAGTCTATTAATCAAAATACAGCATCTATTACATCATTTTCGCATACTGGTCTTGACTTATCAAAAGAAGTACTGACTCGTGCCAATGCACTCTATGATAAAACAACTGCTGCTACCCACAAAACTGCTTCTGTTTACAGCACCGTCAAAGAGCGAACAGCACTTGCTATGGAAAAATCTCAAGCTGTTGCTAAAATTAATGAACTTACGAATACCATTACAAGTATTTCTTCTCAAACAAGCCTTCTCGCTCTTAATGCTTCCATTGAAGCTGCCCGTGCTGGAGAAGCTGGAAAAGGTTTTGCTGTAGTCGCTACAGAGATATCTTCTTTAGCCTCACAAACTAGTCATGCTGTAAATGATATAAGTAAAATTATTAACGAAGTTCATGATGCTTTCTCTACTATGTCTTCTTGCTTAATAGATACTAGTGACTTTTTAGAAAACGTTGTTCTCCATGATTACAATGATTTTATGCAAGTTGGTAGACAGTACGCAAATGATGCTACTTCATTTGAAAATCAGATGTCTCAAATCTTTGAGGCTATCAATATACTTTCTACCACTACTGAAAAAATCAACGACTCTATCCAAGGTATTAACGCTACCATTGCAGAAGCAAGTAAAGGTGTTATGGATATCGCCGAAAAAACAAGTGATATGGTCAAAACTACTGCACAGAATAATGCACTTGCTACAACTAATAATAATTGTGTGAAAACACTTGAAGGTATTGTGGCAAGATTTACGTTATAATTTACTTTAAGAAATTAAGATTAATACTTCATTATTAAAAATACTGGCTTTATGTGCCAGTATTTTTTTATGTGTACGAGAGAAAATAGATAGGTAATATTAATTAATAAAGGAGCTACTATAATGGATAAAGCAAAAAAATCTGCTACTGATAATGAATGGGTAGGACAAAATCCTTATCAAAGCACTGAAGGAACAAAGTATTTTCATGATAAAGCTCAAAAAACAGCAACTAATAATCAATGGGTGTCTCGTAATACACCTCCTGAAAAATAGAGCTTGTTTAAAGAGGTCCGTTTGAAAGTGTCACCCTGACTAGCTGCGACTACACCATTTGTGATAGCCTAAGTTCGGTGAATAAAGCAACGCGGTGAACTCAAGCGCTCGTTTCACTGCGCTTTTCAAACAGCACCGCTAAAAACGCTTTATTCACCTTCACTAAGGCTATCATCAAATGGTTCCATATGCAGACTAGCCAGGGTAACACTTCCAAACTACTCTTCATCCAAGATTTAGCCGTCACATAAAAAGATAAAAAATGATAAAGTAATTCAAGGATATCTATTAGATCCAAAAATAAAGAAAAAGAAATTAATAGTAAGATATTAACTTCTAGTATAACCTATTAAATATTACATATGATTATAAATGATATGGAAAAGACATAAAGGATAAAGAATACATAGAATATATATATATAAGAAATAGCAAACCTAAAAAACTACAGTTAATCATTGGGGTAATTGATTAACTGCAGCTCTTTGGGTTTGCTATATGTTCTTTTGTTTGTTAGTTTTTACGTACGATATCTGCACCTAGGGCTGTGAGTTTTTCTTCGAGTGCTTCGTAGCCACGGTCGATAAATTTAACATTACTGATAATCATTGGACTGCCTTGTGCTCTGAGGCCTGCTAATACTAGGGCTGCTCCAGCACGTAAGTCTGTTGCTTTCACTTCGGTACCATGAAGTATATCTACACCTTCTACAATAGCTGTACGCCCATCTACTGTAATCCTAGCACCTGTTTTCTTAAGTTCTTCAATGTATTGGAAGCGATTATCCCATACACCTTCAATAATCGTACTTGTTCCTTCAGCAATACTCAAAAGTGTAGCCATTTGAGGTTGTAAATCTGTAGGAAATCCTGGATGAGGTAATGTTTTTATATTTGTTGATTTTAGCTTTTCCGGAGCTACTACACGAATGTAGTCATCACCTTCTTCAATAGTGATACCCATCTCCATCATTTTTAAACTTACAGAATACATATGCTCTGGAATGATATTACGTACATATACATCTCCTCCGGTAATAGCTGCTGCTATCATATAAGTACCAGCTTCTATTTGGTCTGGAATTGTAGCATATCTACCACCATCTAAACGTTCCACACCTTTAATACGAATAACATCTGTACCTGCACCTTTAATATTAGCACCCATCATATTTAAGAAGTTTGCTACATCTACTACGTGAGGTTCCTTAGCTGCATTCTCAATAATTGTTGTACCCTCAGCCAGTGTTGCTGCAAGCATTACGTTGATTGTAGCACCTACACTTACTACATCTAAGTAAATATCTGTCCCAATCAATCTATCTGCTTGTGCCTTAATAACACCACCTTCAACTACAACCTTTGCACCAAGTGCTTCAAAGCCTTTGATATGTTGGTCAATTGGTCTACCACCAAAGTCACATCCACCAGGCATAGCTACTTCAGCTTTCTTGAATCGCCCTAATAAAGCCCCTATTAAATAATAAGATGCTCTAATATGTCCTACATACTCATTAACTGCTTTATGATTAAACAAAGTAGAACCATCTACTTTTAAAGTATGTTTATCCTCTAAAGTAGCCACTGCACCTAAATCTTCCATGGCTCTTGTTAATTTTTGTACATCATCTATATATGGTAAATTTTCAATTACACTTACTCCATCTACTAAAAGAGCTGCTGGCAAAATAGCAACTGCTGCATTTTTAGCTCCGTTAATAGTTACTTCTCCAAATAGGCGTTTGCCACCATTTATATACAACTCGCTCAACCTTAACACCTCTTAATAATTATTTAAACAAAACATTACGCTCTATACCACATTGTATTATATCATTAAAACTCTTAAATAAAAAGCTTATTCTAGTAATATTATTCTATTCGTTTATTAGTATAAGCATTCACATATATAGGATTATTTAAACCCTTAAACTTTATTTTATACACTGGTATAAGTTGTACATCCAAAAGTGCAATATTTCTTTCGTTTAAGGCTTTATACCCTAATGTTATATCTGTAATATAACTAGGTTTCTCTATTTCTAAATCATCATCAATCCCAAAAAGTACTACATCCACAGGATAAATAGCTCTTTGACTTATATCATTATCCAACTTACCTACTTGACCAAGGTGCATAGTTGCCTTTTTTATTTGTCCCTCTACAAGTTCAAAGGCGATATATGTATCAAATACTGGTAAGCCTTTATATTTTTGAAAAAATGTCATTTCCAAACCATTTTCTAGCTCATTATATTGTATATGAGCATTAGCAAAAACTTTACTATAGTTTAACCGTTTTATAAATGCCTTACACACCTTTTTAGCATTTTGAATACTGATATCTGTATCTAACACCTTATCTATAACTGAACTATTAGTGTATGTAACCCTATCCTTGCTAAACTCTAAAGTTTCGTTATTAAATTTATGACTGATCACATCTGGATTATTACTATCTTTTGAAATAATTATATTTCCATTTTGGGCACCAAATAAAGCACTCACTATATGGTATCTTTCAGTGGTTGTATTACTTCCTATGAAATTAGTTAAATTTGCCCCACTTTTAGGCAAGAAACTTTTAGGGAGTTCTGTTTGCAAGTAAATCTCCTTTTGTTCCAGTGCATAGACTACATTATCAATACGTGTTTGATTAATCCAGTAACTCTTTACTGTCTTTAGTACATTAAAAGCAAATAACGCTATATTTAAAAGTATAAAAATAGCAATGAGTTCATTTAATATCTTCTTTCCATTCATCCTCCCACTCCTATTCCTTACTTCTAGTTTGGATACTATTGGCTGTCGTAATATTATTTATTTTACCAGAGCTATTATTCTCATTGTTATTAGTATATTTGATGACCCAGTTAAACGTAATTGGTGCATCGATTTTATCAATAATATAACTACACCTTATATCCTGCAATTTCTGCCCTTTATACACATCATCTATGACACTATTAAAACCTTTTTTTAATTCTCCTTTACGCTGTGCCCCTTCACTGTCCACCTCAATATCCATCAAAACCCATTTCCCTCTTACAATTTGATTATTTTTAACTACTAATTCTAACATAGCATTCACACCAACCGCCTCTTTGAAACGCTCTGTTAAAAGTACACTCATACCTTCATATTGATAATCAAATTGATACGTGGTTTCACCTTTTTCTTTTTGCTCCGTAATGTTACTTAGATATAAACCTCTCTTAATAGACTTTGGGATACTTGGGCTTTTCTCTACAAAATTGTTGACCTCTATTATTTTATCCACCATAGACAAACGGTCTGATTCTGTAGCTGTAGCAATACTAAACTCTAATGTGCCCACTGGATTATATCTAACACTTGTCTTTTGTCCCTCACGATAAATAATACTCCCATCATTAGCTATTTCTACTTCTTTTACTAATGGATTAGCAAAAAATGTATTGACATAACTAGATAATCTATTTTTAGTTTCTTCTACTGTATCTTGTTGTATATTATTCATAAGTACAAGGGGTTCATAAATCATAGGTGTCGTCTGACTAACATTAGGTAAAAACACATTGCCCTCTATATATTCCTTCAGTGTTGTCGTCCTCGTACTACTTGGCTGATATGTAATTTGATTATTGTCTAAATTAACGTTCTTTATGATTTTATAATGCGTTTCGAGTTTGCTTAAAAGTGTCACCTTATATATAGGATCAGATTCTCTTCCTATTAAATAGAGGTAAGTTTTATGCTCATCATAATCTCCTAAATCTACTAGAATATTATTAATGCGTATTTCTTCTGTCTCTTTTGTAATACTCATGCCTACAATTTCATCTAATGCAAGATATGTCCCATATTCATAGATAATACCTCGTTTATTAAAAACACTATCAAAAGTTAAGCTCTTATCTATTTCTAATTTAATTCTTTGTCCTTTTATCTGTTCAATGAGTTCATCCATTAATCTAATCTCATATTCACTTTTTATCCCTTGAATATTTTCTTGAATATTATAAGCCAAATTGCCCACATTAACCCATATTGCTCTAGGTTGAACTATTATATGATGCATAGTCTGAGTTTGTTGTAAAAAATTATGGCTTGACAGATCGCCAAGCCATAGTATCATTGTTTGCCATATGCATCCTACAATGAGTATACCTAAAACAATTAATTTAAGCATATTATTTCTCATCGTTTCACCTTATTTATTGAGATATTTTTACACTTGGGAAAACAACGAAATTTTTAATCTGTTGTTTATTCTCTTCTGATTCGCGTGTAATATAAAATATCATTTTATTATCTACTTTATCAGTCACATTTATATATTTTACAACAATTTGATTTTCACCTTCAGATAAATCTAAGATTTGATTAAAGGTACAAGTTGCTCCTACTTTTCCAAGTTTATAAGCATAAGTAGGTTCTGTCTTAAATATTGTTTCTGTCTTACCCGCTTTTGTAATTGTCTTTGTATTATAAATCTCTATTGTGATTTCTGTTCCTTGAGATGAGGCTTCACCCATTAAATTAATTTTACTCTCAAAAGTTGTCATATTAATTTTATTAGGTTGGGTGATTCGAGAGATGTACCCATCTTCACTAGCCAAATACTCAATAGTTTTATCATCCTTCTGCTCGGATTTAACGACTACATTAGAGCTTTCTGCTGCATAAATCGTTGTACTAAATACACCCATTAAACTTAGCATACATAATACAATAATCTTCTTAATATACTTCATGCTTACGAATCCCCCTTTCTAACAACATTTTCTTAATAGATAATCTATACTCTTTTATTATATAAAAAATATATTACAAATGCATTACATCATAATAACGTTTTTCTTACATATATCGCCCATATTATATGTTGCTTAATGTTTAAAGATGCTCCTTAACTTGGAAAACTTAATGTCACAATTGTTCCTTTTCCAAGCTCACTATTAATATGAATACTTCCACCATGAAGCTCTATTAACTCTTTTGCAATAGATAAGCCAAGCCCTGTACCCCCTAGCTTTCTAGACCTTGCTTTGTCTACACGATAGAAACGTTCAAATATACGTGCCAAATCAGCTACTGGTATACCAATACCCGTATCCGCTATTTCAATGTAAATTTGTTCTTTTTCTTTCTTAAGTAAAACTGTAATTTTTCCAGGATCTATACTATATTTTATGGCATTAGATATGATATTATGAAGCACTTGCTTAATTCTTGTGCTATCACCATATATGCAGTAATCTTCCAGCTCATCTACTTCATAAACTAATTGATGACCATTTTTATCAATATGTATAATTTGTGCCTCCAATACTTCTTTTAAAAGTACATTAATATCAATCTCAGCTAGATTTAATTGAATCTGTCTATTATCAATACGTGAAAGTTCCAATAGGTCATGTACTAATGCTGTCATGCGATCTGCTTCTTTATCCATAACATTTAAGAAATGTAATGCCATTTCCCTGTCATCTATAGCACCATCTATTAGTGTTTCAGTATAACTCTTAACCGTTGTCAATGGGGTACGCAGCTCATGAGATACATTGGCTACGAATTCCTTACGCATTTCATCTAACTTTTGTTGTTTTGTAACATCTTGTATAACAACTACTAACCCATCTGGTTCCTGTTTAGCATTGAGATATACATCAAAGTGCATGTTCAAATATTTATCATTAACTATAACTAACTTTTCGAAAGTATTGTTAGCCTCACCTAATAAAAGTCTTTCAAAGTCTACTTCCTTATCAATATTCTCAAAAATAGCATTAAAACGATGTCCCATATTAAGTACACCTATCATGTCATAACATACAGAATTAACATGGATGAGCATCCCTTGTCTATTAAATGCCATCACACCATCTGCCATGTGCTCAAAAATTTTCTCTAGTTTATTTTTCTCACTCGTAATTACTTCCATCGTATTACTTAACTGACTTGCCATGTAATTAAAGCTTTGTGTCAGCTCCCCAATTTCATCATTGGCTTCTACTGGAATTCTCATAATAGAGTTACCTGTTGCTAACTTTTTGGCACTTATTGTAAGTGCCTTAATAGGTGCTGTAATCATCTTAGAGAAAAATACACCGAACACAATCATAATAAACATAGACGCAATTAAACTCGTAGCAATAGTCCCCATGATACGTTCCATATTATCATAAATTTGAGTAATGTCTGATACAACATAAATAATGGCGACAATATTATTTCCTGTACTATCTAAAATTGGTCTTGCACAATCTGTTTCTTTACGACTATTTAAAATACTTCCAAAATGATTAACGGATGCCATAGCAAATTCCTTTGTATTGATGGCACGAATAACCACTTCTTGTGCCACTGTTGTCCCTTCTGGAATCATATTGCTTGTACCCCATTCCACTTTCCCTGTGGCATCTAATCTATAAATTTTACTTCTCCCGTTGGTCAGGTTAAGATACTGCTTAAGTGTTTCATCTATATCAGCTTGCTTTTGATTCCATTCGTACCTAGTAGCAATAGACTCTGTAAGCTGTTCCATCTCACTTTGAACTTGTTTATAGTCACGCTGCTCTGTTGAATAAACAATGAAAGTACCACTAATTAGCATGATAATGATGATTGTACATAAATAAATCATTACAATCTTTGCCTGTACACTTAGTTTCATTTCCTTATCCCTTAAAATAGTAGCCCACACCTCTCTTTGTTAATACAAAACTAGCCTTAGAAGCATCATCCTCAATTTTTTCTCTAAGACGCCTAATGGTTACATCAACTGTTCTAACATCTCCATAATATTCATAACCCCACACTTTCTCTAAAAGTGTTTCTCGTGAAAAAACTTTTCCTTTCTCAAGCCATAAGAATTTTAAGAGTTCAAATTCTCTCAAGGTTAAATCAATAACTGTACCTTGTTTAGATACTTCGTATTTAGAAAGGTCCATCATAAGGTTATCTTCTACTAATATATTGGCACTAGCATCTACCTCTGTTGATCTATTACTTACACGTCTAAGATTTGCTTTCACCCTTGCAATTAGTTCACGCATTCCAAAAGGCTTTGTAATATAGTCATCTGCACCTAATTCTAGACCTAATACTTTATCAATTTCATCTGCTCTTGCTGTCAACATAATAATCGGAGTATTCTTTGTCTGTCTTACTGTTTTACAAACTTCTAGACCATCTAGCTTAGGCATCATAATATCTAACATAATAAGATCTGGGTCTACTTTATTGATAAGTGCTAAGCCTTCTTCTCCATCATATGCTACATGAACATCATAACCTTCTCTTTCTAGGTTGTACTTAATAATATCTGATATAGTCTTTTCATCTTCAATTACTGCTATTTTTTGCATTGCTTAATCTCCCTATTTTATATTTTTTAACTATCTAATCACTTGTAACCTCGCTATTACCTGTATTCGTATTATTAGATTGGTTACCATCTACTGCTGATTTAGCTGTTTCAATAATTTTTAATGGTAAAAGTGGTTCATAAATATTTGCTTTAAGCTCATCACCTATACTTAATACAGCTTTATCATTTAACTGAGGATTTGCACTCTTAAGATTATCAACAGTTATCCCCAGAGAAAGGGCTATACCGTACAATGTATCCCCAGCTTTCACAGAATAAGTCACAGTTTTTGGTGTAGTGACGCTACAAATCTCTACAAGTCTATCAATACTTATAAGATCACTTTCTTTAGCAAATGTATCAACAATCTTCACATCCTTATCAAATGCTACTTCTACATCTTTATTACCATAGTATTTTTGTTTAAGTGCTTTTTTTAGTGCCTCTACATCTTTATCTGTTGCTACAATACCTACTGATTTGCCATCTACAAGAATTTCCTTAAACTCTATAAGAATATCCATAGTGTTACGCATATAACTCACAAGATACTCTGGCTGAATATAATCTTTCTTATTTGCTTTATATCTCTTTAAAATAAGATCATCTTCAAACTTTATATTTGTGCCATATTCACTTTTTAACTGTGCCTTTACAGTTTCTTTTGCATGTTCTATGACCTTTTTATCTTTAATTGCTCCAACGACGTTGCCATCAATGCTGATTTGATATGCATTTGGCATAAAGGTTAATAGTATTCCTACTACAACACCTACAGCAACAGCTACACGTATCATATGATTATCTAAACGTACTGTACGTCCTCTTTTTCTGCGATCTGATATTTTAATAACCTTTTTGCTTCTTCGCCCTCTATCTAGCATACTTCTTTTCCTTTCTCTAATATAACTCTTTCACAATAATGTAAGGGTGACATACTTCTCCATGTCACCCCTACATCTTTCATTTGTAAACCTAAAGTATCTAAAGTTTTACTCTAACACAAGGATTTTCTGTGGTGCTGTATCATCTAAATATTCATATGTTATTACAAGCTCCATACCTTCTTCTAGTACACTTCTACTCTGTGTTTTTCCATTTAATGTGATTGATAAGCCTACAGGTGTATAAATACGTTTTGGTACTTGGCTACTACCTGAAATTGGATCATAATCTACGATAACGTCAATGTAATTATAACCTGAGCCTACCCCAATAATTTTTGCTTTATAATTCGCTGAACTATTAGTTACTTCTACATCTACAGAAATAACTTCCTTGCTATCTAAAACAATTTCTAAACTTTGACCTAAATGAAGATTTCTAAGGCCAATATATTGTCTTGTTTTTTGATCATAAAACTCTGCATCTGTAGCTACAGTATACGTTTCAAACCCTGTTGCTGTTTTAACTGTAATTGTTGAGTCTGCCGCTAAAGTAAAGGCATTTAATGTACCTGTTACAGTCTTCTTCACACCTGTTGCATTAAGCTCAGTTACAATGCCATTTGTTTTTGTAAGTGCGATTGTATCACCCACTCTAATACCTGTTAACTCACTACTTTTATTATTTCTTGTAATCTTAGCAGTTGATGGTACTGTAACATCTACTTCAGATGCACCATTTTTCACTGTAAAAATGTAGCCTTTAGTTGTAAACTTCTTACCTATTACTTCACCACTATTTACAGCAGACACGCCTGTATTTGTACTACTGTCTGTACTATTGTTTCCTGTAGTAGTACCTGTAGCTTGTACTTTAAGTACAGAACTGCCTTGTACTGTAAGCACTACTTTATCACCTACTGCAATATCCTCTGCTGCTGCAGAAACACCATTTAATGATGTAATATTATTAGTATCTAAAATGTATACTTTAATCGTTCCATCTGTCAGTGCAATACGCATAACCCCATTACTGATGGATTCAACAAGTGTTCCCGACACAGTTTGGAGTGTTGTGTTTTGGTTTGTTGTTCCTGAATTATCTGTTATTGTATTATTAGTCGTACCGCTTATTAATCGCATACTTGTAATATATTCCGTACTATTTTCTAAAGCAATTGTAACTGTAGCTCTAGTTTCTGCTGGTACTTCTAAAATGTTAATAGCTTTACCACTTGCATCTAAAACTTGTACTGTATTTTTAAGTGTATAGTAAGATGTGTTATTTCCTCTTAATAAAGATACATAGTACTCACCTGTACTTGCATTTTTAGTAAGTACCTTTTTAATTGTTACTTGCTCACTTGTAGCATTGACATTTGTATTAGTACTTGTATTAGTACTTGTATTTGTAGAACCACTTGTACTACCACTTACTTTTTCTTTGTAAGCCACAGTATCACTAAACATCTTTGCACATAATGCTCTTGTTACTTTTGTATTTGGCTCAAATGTTCCTGTGCCATTAATAAGACCTAAACTTTTTAAATATGCAACGTGTGGTCTATTAGCTTCTTTAATACTACTTTCATCTGTAAAACCAGTTGATTTATATGTATTTTTAGCTGTTGTTTCTTTACCTAAGAGTCTCACCATTAATACAGCTAAATCTTGTTTTGTCATGATTTGCTTACCTGCTGAGGTCACAAAGTTATCTAAATCTGCTGTTGAAATATATCCTCTCCCTAAAAGATACGCTACTTGTTGATCGTATAACTTATCCCATGCACTATATTTCTTGGCATACTCTGCTAAAATAGGTTTTTGCTTTTCATAGTTATTGATGATTTGATTTTTAAATTTTTCATCTACCTTTTTATTCACATCTACATCTACATATCCAGTAGCTTTTGCCATAACATCTGCTACCTCAAAATAATTCATTGTAGCACTTGGGAAGAAGTTTCCTGCACTATTTACTGACATAAATCCTCTCTTCTCAATATCAACAATAGAATTATATGCCCAATGATTATTTGATACATCATTTATTGAAGCTGCAAATGTATTTACTGTAAATACCGTACTAAGCCCTAATATCATAAGCCATTTGCTCATAATTTTTTTACTCATCTTCTATCCCCTTTTCTTTTATCTAAGTTTATTTATGATAAACTACCTTTTTTATTCACATTCTAGTTACATCTTATTCTAGTCTAAAATCATTGAAAATACAATAAGAGCCCTCACAAAAAGGAGTCATCTTCTTATATAGACGACTCCTTTTCAGGATTAGTTCCACTGATAATGAAAATATTTCCACTTACTTTTAAAGTGTAATTGCTTCCTCTTCTTGAATAACATATTTAGCTTCTTCTTTTGTATGTGCAACTTGCTCTTCACCAAAAGCTTCTGCTGCAATAATCTCATCCATAGCTTTACTAATCTCTTCTGCTGTAAGTGATTCGCTTGGTGTATTAATAGTCATTTTAACTGTGGCACCTGATATTGTATTAAATGATAATACTAGATTTTTCTTTTTAATTTCAGCCATATTCATAACCTCCTTTCCTAAAAAGTAATCCCCCTAAACTATTCTTCAATAAGAATTGTTTCTTCAACCTTAACGATGGCTTCTATAGGAGATTGCACTAAACTAGCTACTGCTTTTCCTAAAGCATTTAATCCTTCATTTGTTGCAGATGGATTACACCCTGAGATTGTCTGAGAACCTTTTTCTAAATCAAGCACTAACTTGATCCCTTTAAGCTCTGTTGTGACTGCCATGTCTATCACCTCCTTACACCTTTATATATGTCTTAAAAAAACACTTTCCCTACCTTTTTTAATTTTTTATAAAAAAAGAGGCTAGTTTATAAATGCCGTATCATTTATAAACTAGCCTTGCGCACACCTTCGCTCTGGTTATTTTTTTAATTTAAGGGGGTAAAACCATATACTTTTCTCTCACCTCCAAAATCTCAATCCTCTCCACATAGTGCTCTCTCAATAGTACAGGCTCCGCTTTCCCATAATATCCATCAAGAGACCACATCATAATTCATGATTTATTCATTACTTAAGCTCCATTACTAAACCTTATCCGCCAATTATAAGTCCCACATTTATAGCCTACAAGTCTCATTGTTAAACCCTCTTCTAAATGGTATCCCACCATCATTCACCTACGCAAAATGAGCCACATGATTACTTATAAGCCAAACATAGTTACCTATATCTAAGGTCAGCAATAAAACTTCTCTCTTTTCATTTCGCACAATGATCCTGCCATACTTCTTACTAACGACAACTCTAACTACATACTACATCCTTTAGACTACACCCATATTGTTTTGTATCCATATCTATTCCTACTTATACGTACTTCTCACACGTACTAATACTTACCTATACAAATGCTCTACACTCTCTCCTCTTTATACCTATATACTATTTCCACCTACTAATACCAATATATGTATTATACGTTCTCACCACATCTCACGTATACATTTCTTATAACTTCAAAAGTTATTCATCTATGTTAACCCACCCACCACTTCTAACTCGTATCCCTGGGTCCATCTCTAGCATATATCCTTCTTTTTATAATCTTAATAATTCCCCATTCTCTATAGGCATAAAAATCAATCACCACGCCTCCCTCATTAAAATACTCTCTCGGCGGTGTCCTACTATAGTAATAACTTCTCACATCTCCACCAGCAGCAACTTTTACACCACTTAGCCCATTTACACACACTTCTCTCTCATCAGTACAATCCCTCTCACCATATCCAAAAGCTCTAATAGCAATAGCAGCAAACATCCCTACTATAGGTAATACAAAAAACATCACACAATATAATAACTCCCACACCATACATATCCCTCCAAACACCTATTGTTTGTTTTCTATAAATCTATGTAACTATTAATAAATCATTATTCTCTACATACTTACTTATTTACTCTTATTTACTTACTGATTTAAACCCTATGCTGTTACTCTCTTTCTAATCCAATACAGAATTTACTTTTTTTCCCACAAGCAAAGGCTATAATCATGTTATACAGGAATTTTTTTACAAAATCAAGTACTTTTTTGAAAATTTTTACACTTTAATCTCACTTTATGCTAACTTTAACAACTTTATGAAGAAAAACATGAAGTCAGCACAAATCCCTCTCTCCTCTCCAAATCTTACCTCCCCATTACCAAAAAAGAGTTACCACAAAATCTCTCACGATTTCATGATAACTCCTCTTCATTTTATTATACGCTCCATTATCTTATAGCACCAAAATCTATTTACTTTCTTACACTCAGCTCCATCTTCTACCTAGAAGTTGTTAGGGAAGAAGAAAAGGTGGGGTTTAGTGCCCCGAGTGGCCTGCCTATGTAGTGATTTGATGATGCTCTTAGCGAAGATAATTAAAGCGCATTTAGCAGTGCTGTCTGAGTTGTGCGGTGAAACAAGCGCACGAGTTCACTGCGTTGCTTTAATTTCTGAGCTTAGAGCATCACAAATCACGGAATGTGCAGTCACTTGGGGCACTAAACCCCACCGGTTCCCTTCCTCTACTCCCCAACCTCAGGCAAATACATCCTAAACTTATCTCCTATTACCTCAATATTAAGTGGAAAGGCTGGTCCTTCTTCTCCATCTACATCCGTTATAAAATGTGTACCTTCTATATCTTGATTATGACATTCTATTTTTATATGAGATGATGTAAAGTAGTCTATACGACTATCTTCTAAATGTTCGCCTTGAAGTACTTTAAGGAATAATCCTGGTACTTCAAAGAAACCTACATCTTTAATACACACTAAATTAAACTTACCATCTCTAATGTCTGCGTCTTTAGCAAGTTTAAGCATACCACCTGCTCCTTTGCCATTAAAGACAAGTACAAGAATATACTTTTCATTAAGTACATTACTATCTGTGGTAATAGTCATATCCATTGCTTGATAACTTTGAACTTCTTCAAATCCCTTAAAATAATATGCTAGTCTACCAAAGCGTTTCTTCATTTCTAGGTCTACATTATGGGATACCCCACTAAATAACCCCATATTACATACATTCACAAAATACTTTTCATTAACTTTTCCAATATCAATATACTGTAAATTACCTAATTTGATTAAGTTAAGTGTATCTTGTATTTTACAGGGAATACCTGCTGAATTAGCAAAATCATTTGCTGTACCTACTGGTAAAATCAAAATAGGGACATCTATACCTTTAGTACCCATTCCCGTGATGCACTCATTCACTGTGCCATCGCCACCAGCAATAAGTATAAGATCTGTATTGTCTTCTGTAATATTATCAATAATATACTCACTTATATCACCTGGTCTTGCACTTCTATAAAGCTTCAAGCTGTATCCCAATTCCTGCAGTTGCTCAGCTATTAAATCTAATTGGAATTTAATGGTTCTATGTCCTGCTTTTGGATTATAAAGTAATATGGCTTCTTTATTCATCTTCCCAACTCTCTCTATATCTAGTTTTTCTTAAGTTTAGTCGTTTATTGTAAATTTTTAATGTAATATGCCTCTCAAGAAATTTTTGCAAATCTCTACGGCATACTTTAACCATATGCCCACATAAACTAGGCCTGTTATCCACATATTATACTTTTTGTAATAGTGTTTTTTATAAAATATCCACATTGCATTGTGAAAATCGTAGATAACTTTTGTTTTTCTCTTTTTAGAACTACCACCTTTATAATGTGTAATATACACCTCTGGATAATATAAAATACGGAATCCTGACTCTTTTATTCTAAAACATAAATCTATATCTTCACCATACATAAAGAAATCTTCATCTAATAACCCCACTTTATCAAGTATAGCCTTGGGCATCAACATAAAGGCCCCCATTAAGGCATCTACTTCACCTACTTCATCTTCCCCTAAATGAAGTGCATCATATTGGCCATATTTAATAGGATCTTTTTTATCTAACTTTAAGAAATAATAAAGGGAAGCTAATGGTGTAGGATAACCACGCTTACATGCATGATCTAGTTTCCCATCTGGTAAAATCACCTTACAGCCTAATGCACCAATTTTATTATCACTTTCAATATGTGTTACACACTTTTCAAGACAATTTGGCCCTACCACTGTATCTGAATTAAGTAGCAATATATATATCCCCTTAGCTGCTCGCATACCTTGATTATTGGCTTTGGCAAATCCTAAATTCTTTCCATTTCTAAATATCCTTAACTTCTCATCTGCTATAAGCTCTTCAAAGTCTTCTTGAAGTTTTTGAATACTTCCATCAGTTGAAGCGTTATCTACTAATATTATCTCATATTTAAAACTTACTTCCTGAACAATAACAGCTTCAATTGTTTGTTTAGTGAGTGCATACGTATTGTAGTTCACTATAATAATGGATAACTTCATCCTATCTTCTCCGTCTCTATATTTAGTTTCATAATAAAGTTTATTATATCAAAAAAAATTTAACCTTCAAGTAAAAAGCATAAAGTCACTTCATAAAGTGATTCATAAAGTGATTTATAAAGTGATTTATAAAGTGACCTTTGAAAACTAATATAAGTTTTTAACAAATCTCCAACTATCTACACACATCTCATCAATTGTTTTTTGAGCCTCCCAGTTTAACAAACGCTTCGCCTTGCTAACATCTGCATAACATGTAGCAATATCTCCGGCACGTCTTGGGGCAATACGATAATTGACACTCGTGCAGCTAGCTTCTTCAAAAGCTTTAACCACTTCAAGGACACTATATCCATTACCTGTTCCTAAATTAATCGCTTCCACCCCTGCATGTTCTCTTACATACTCTAATGCTGAAAGATGTCCCCTAGCTAAGTCAACTACATGAATATAATCACGTACACCAGTACCATCAACTGTATCATAATCATCACCATACACACTTAAGCACTCTAACTTTCCAATAGCCACTTGCATGACATATGGCAAAAGATTATTAGGAATTCCCTTTGGATTTTCACCTAAAAGTCCACTTTCATGTGCCCCTATGGGATTAAAGTATCTTAAAAATACAATATGCCACTTATTATTAGATCTATATAAATCATTTAATATATTCTCAATCATTAACTTAGTTGTTCCATAAGGATTAGTTGTTGAAAGTGGCATAGTCTCCTCAAATGGTACTGCATTATTCATCCCATATACAGTAGCCGATGATGAAAACACAAGATTTCTACAATTATATTTGTCCATTAACTCACACAGGTTAAGGGTTCCTGTAATATTATTATGATAATATGTAAGTGGCATCTGCACAGACTCACCTACTGCTTTAAGTCCTGCAAAGTGAATAACTGACTCAATTTGATGCTCCTTAAAAACTATTTCAAGCTCTTGCTTATCTAATAAATCAATTTCATAAAAAATAGGCTTCCTACCCGTAATAGTCATTATCTTGTCTAATACATCTCTATTTGAATTAGTAAGATTGTCAACTATTATAACCTCTTCCCCCTGAGCTAATAGCTCGATAGTCGTATGACTGCCGATATACCCCATACCACCAGTTACTAAAGTCCCCATATTTTAATCTCCCATTATAATATAATATCCTTATCTTATTAAGTATTATGCTGCTTCTCTACTTTTATTCATGCTTCAAAATAATAAGCCATGTCACAAAATCATATATCTAGTTTATATTCTGAATGGGGACAGGTCTCTAATTTTCCTGTTTTATATGAGGACATCTCTCTAATTTGGGGTTAAAAAAAGAGAAAGCACAATTGCTTTCTCTTCTTACCATTTCCAAAGATCTTGATATACTATTCTAAAATCCTCAAGGCTATCCATATAATTCTTTAACGGAGTTTGATTTTCTAAATCACATAACTGTAAACTTTCCCTATATAAATCTTCACTATCCCAAGATACAATTTTAATAGGCAAATTATTTTCCAGCATTTGTTTAAGCATAAGAAATCTTCCTATGCGACCATTTCCATCTTGAAACGGATGTATCAGTTCAAATTTATAATGAAAACTTGCAATATCATCTAAAGTTATATCTTCTAAGCCATAGTACCATTGAAGTAATTCATCTAGCCTTGCCTGTACCTCAAAAGGTTGTGCTACCTTTACCTTAGTCCCTATTATCATATTAGGTATAGTTTTATATATACCTGCATATCCACGTTGATGCATAGTTGTGTTAAACATAAGCCTAGCATGAAGATCTTTTAAGAATGAATCATCTATTTTCTTTCCTAATGTCTCTACTATACGATCAAAGACATAACTTGAATTTACCGTTTCCTGCACATCATCTAATGTATGTTTTCCAGTTACTACATTTTTATCTAGTAAAAGTGCTAAGGCTTCTGTTGTAAATGTACTTCCCTCTATTTTATTTGAATGATATAAGAAACTATGTTTTAGAATACTGTATAAACTATTTTTAAGTCCCTTTGTTTCGATGAGTACATCTATAAAACTTTTACTCATTTTTAGTACTCCTTTCCTTTTCCTATAATATATATTTATAGTATACCCTAATCAGTAAATTATTAACAATATTTATCCAATCACAGTACATTACTATATAACTTATAATTTTAACGCTAAAAAAGGGAAAGCTGATATTGGCTCTCCCTTGAGTATATTGGTATTAGAATGTTTTTGTGATATCTAAAAGATATTGTTTAAACTCGTCTCTTAAATCTTCACGTTCTAAGGCGAATTCTACTGTTGCTTGAAGGAATCCCATTTTATTTCCTACATCATAGCGTTTACCAATGAAGTCATATGCATACATTGGTTCTTCTTTAGCTAGTTTACAAAGTGCATCTGTAAGCTGAATCTCTCCACCTGCACCTATTTCTTGTTTTTCTAGGTATTTGAAAATTGTTGGATTGATAATATAACGACCAAGAACAGCTACATTAGACGGTGCTTCATCTGTTTTTGGTTTTTCCACCATGTTGTTAACAGTATACATGCGGTCACCAATTTGTTTACCGTCTACAATACCATATTTGCTAACATCTGCTCTTGCTACTGTTTGTACACCTAAAATACTACTGCCATATTCATCATATTTATCTATCATTTGTTTCAGTGCTGGTGTTTCAGATGTAATAACATCATCACCTAAAAGTACGGCAAAAGGTTCATCCCCGATAAATGTTTTAGCTGTTAAAATTGCATGTCCAAGACCTTTTGGTTCTTTCTGACGGATGTAGTAAATATTAGCGATATCTGATACTGCACGGGCAATTTCCAGAAGATCCTGTTTGCCATGCTTCTCAAGTTCTACTTCAAGTTCTACTGATTTATCAAAGTGGTCTTCAATAGATTTCTTAGTACGTCCTGTTACAATAATGATGTCTTCAATGCCAGATGCTACAGCTTCTTCTACAATATATTGAATAGTAGGTTTATCTACTATTGGTAACATTTCTTTAGGTTGCGCTTTAGTAGCTGGTAAAAATCTTGTTCCTAATCCAGCTGCTGGTATGATTGCTTTTTTTATTTTACTCATATTCTTCCCTCTGCTTCCCTCTCATTTCTATTCTCCTCTATCATATATGAACTATTATTTTACAATATCTAGTCTATCTTAAACAATACATATTTGGCAATATTTTTTTCTGAATATTCTATTTATATTCAAAAGGATTTTCTTTCTCCATAAATACTTTTAAAGTGGGTTGAATTTTGTCTTTATCTGAAAGTAATACTTCTTCTATGTCATCAAGTGGCCAAACAATATTAATATCTGGATCATTCCATAATATACCACCATCATATTCTGGTGCATAGTAATCTGTACATTTATATTGGAAGGTTGCTGTTTCAGATAATACTAAGAACCCATGAGCAAAGCCTTCTGGTACATAGAATTGCTTTTTGTTTTCTGCTGTAAGAAGTACACCTTCCCATTTACCAAATGTAGGTGAATCTTTTCTTAAATCAACAGCCACATCATAAACTTCCCCCTCAACTACACGTACAAGTTTACCTTGTGTATGCTTTGTTTGGAAATGAAGTCCTCGAAGAACGCCTTTTTTGGATTTACTCTCATTATCTTGTACGAAATTCATTGTAAGCCCAGCTTCTTCAAAGTCACGCTTTGAATAGCCCTCCATAAAATAACCTCTGTTGTCACCAAATACTGTTGGTTCAATAATATATAAGTCTTTAATTGATGTTTCTATAAAATTAAATTTACCCATTTTCTACATCCTCTTTTCCTTATGTATATTAGTCAGATTTTGCTTATCTAAGCTTCTTCGTTTATTAATGAGTTTATGCCTAAGTTTACCTATGACATATACTCCTAAATTTTTAATCAGCAATCCTTCAATATAAATATAATACTTTAAATACTTTACCTTAAATGGTACACGCTTTATATATTTTAAGTTTATGATAGCGTCACCTATTCCCTTGGTATAGTCTTTACCAAATCCATTTCTACTAAACCATATGCCCTTTATTATACTACCAATTAATAAAAATGGCATATTGATGAGTAGCTGAACAAGTGGCATATTCTTATAAGGTACATATATATTATTTCTAGCTGCAAGTTTTACCTTAAAGGCATTGTACTTACTTCCACTTGTGGCACTTCCTATATGATATACCTTTGCTGTTGGCAAATATATATTTTTATAACCATATATATTGGCACGATAACTTATATCTACATCTTCCATATATGCAAAAAAGTCTTCATCAAAATAACCTATTTCTTCAAAGATAGTCTTCCTATAAAGAGCCGCTCCTGCACATGTACTAAAAATACGTTCTTGCCTTTCATAGGCTGTAATCAAGCTTCCATCTCCTCGCTTATATGCCCAACCTAATAAGGTATATTCATCCCCAGCATCATCTATAAGTTCCTTATTATGATATTGTATCATTTTACTACTTATACTAAAAATCTTAGAATCTGCTTCCATAACAGCATACATATTTTTCAAAAAATTAGGGCATAGCTGAGTATCATTATTCAGTAATAATACATACTTCCCTATAGCCATCTGGATTCCCTCATTGACAGCCTTACTAAAACCATAATTTTTATCTAACTGTTTAAACTTTATTTTCTCCTCTTGCTCAACCCATTTATAATCACTATCTGTTGAATGATTATCAATAATAATAATCTCATAGTCCTTATAATCTTGAGCATAAATACTTTGAAGGCATTCCTTTAAGTACCTCTCACCATTGTAATTAGGTATTACAATGGTGATTTCTATTTTCCCCATATCTCATCACCATATATTATTATATACCATATAACCGCTATAATGTGAAAAAGTTATCTGAATTTTATTTTCAGACAACTTTTTATTGGATTTATTCTACTCACCCTATAAGATACGCCAGTAGTACTCCCTTTTACCACTCCACAACCTTTGTAGACTATTTCAAAATTTTCCTATTATTTACTTAAGTATTCCTCTAATGCCTCTTCCCAACTTCTAAAGCTATTTAACCCATACAACTTCAACATAAAATTATCTAATACACTATACTTAGGACGTTTCGCTGGTCTTATAAATTCTTCACTTGTTACTTTATTTACTTTAACATCTACGCCTTTAAGCTCAAAAATTTTACAAGCAAAATCATACCAAGAACATTCCCCTTCACAAGTGCCATGGAAAGTGCCATAGTACTCTGTATCCATAAGTTCAATAATTGCCTTAGCTAAATCTTTTGTTGAAGTTGGTGAACCAAATTGATCACCTACTACATTCAGCTCTTTGTGAGTCTCAGCGAGTTTAAGCATAGTACGTACAAAGTTATTACCTTCTCCGTAAAGCCAAGCTGTACGCACAATAAAGTGCTTCTTGCAGAAAGTCTTTACATACTCTTCCCCAAGTAACTTACTTGTTCCATAAATACTTTGTGGGCCTGTTACATCATCTTCACGTCTAGCCCCTGGAATATCTCCACTAAATACATAGTCTGTAGAAACTTGAACTAGTTTTGCACCAATTTCATCACAACCAATAGCTAAATGCTTAGGTCCAATAGCATTAATCTTATAAGCGTTTTCAATGTCTTCCTCACATTTATCAACTGCCGTATGTGCTGCACAGTTGATGACTATATCTGGCCTCTCAAGTAAAAGCTCAGCTTTAACTTGATTAAGATTTGTAATATCCAGACTCTCATAGTCTGTTGAAATCACTTTATATTTCTTAGTATCTTGTGCCAATTGCTGTTGCAGTTCTAGTCCTAATTGACCATTTGATCCTGTTATAAGTATCTTCATCATTTTGCCTCTTTCCTTCATTTTCATTATTTATAACTATGTCCACTCTTACTTTTTATTTCCAAATGTAAAAAACTTTACACAAAGAAATGTAATAGGTACACCAATAACAGCTGCAATCATATATGCTATAATGCTTGGTAACCCTAATATATTATATACAATAACTACAACACTATTTTGAATAATAAAGTTAGGTATATATGAAATACTAAATTTTATTAGCCCTTTAAGAGTAAACTTTTGATAAAATATAAACCTACTATTTAAAATATAGCCAATGCATAAATTTGTAATATAGCCACCTACAAAAGCTAAATTAGCTGCCATAACTAAGCCATATAATAAAGCAAAGACTGTACTATTAAATGTATTAATGACTCCTACGATTATAAATTTCATAAATTCCTTATTAAAAAAAGTAGATTTTACTCTTAAGATAAACTGTTCCATCAACTCTCACCTCTTTTCACACCACTTTAATTGCACTTCTGATCTCATTCTCATAAGCTATAAGCTGTTATTTTGCCTCATGATATGTCTTTTCTGTGTTTACATTCCAAATGTTTTCTTTTGTCTTTTTTCCTTCAAGAATATTATTAACAGTCTCTATAGCTGTTACCATTGAATGATCCATATTATTATAACGATGTTGCCCATTACGGCCTATACAAAACAGATTTTCATACTTATTCAGCCAATTAATAAGCTTATCCATTTCACTATATGTATCAAAATATGCTGGATAAGCCTTTTTAACCTTTTCTCTATGATAATCTTCTACATCTTCAACCTTATCAATAATTTCCATGCGTAAAAGTTCTTGCGTAGCAAAATTAATACTTTCTTCATCACTCATACTCCAGAAATTATCACCCTCATTACAGAAATATTCAAGACCGATCCATACCTTACACTCTCTGTCCTTTACCATATAAGGTGACCAGTTATTAAAAATTTGAATTCTCCCAAGCTTTACACCTACATCTTGTACATAAATCCAACAGTCTGGCACAATATTATTCAATGTTTTAATTTTAGTTTCATTTTTCAAGTTAAGCTTATCTACTAAGATGCCCATAGTGACAAAATCTCTATACGGTAAACCTTTTGCAATTCTATAAATATCATCTGGTATTACTTCTGTCATCCCTTCTGCTAAGTCTTTAATCGGCATAGATGAAATAAATATATCTCCATCTATTTCATATGTAACTTTATTTATTAGATCTGTTCCAGCAGCTCCTACAATATGATTTTCAGCCATATTAAATTTTTCTATACGCACATTTTTGATAATTCGACCACCCATAGCTTCTATTTCCGCTGCTACTGTTTCCCATAGTTGCCCAGGTCCATACTTAGGATAAATAAACTCTTCAATTAAAGATGTTTCTACTTCTTTATTCTCTTTATGAGGTAAAACCTTTAAAAGCATATCTTTTATAATTGCAACAATCGATAAACCCTTTACTCTTTGAGCCCCCCAGTCAGCTGAGATTTCTCCAGGATGACGTCCCCATAGTTTTTCCGTATAGCCTTCAAAAAACATAGAATATAACACCTTACCAAATCGGTTAATATAAAAATTTTCTAAAGAATCTTCAGGTTTCTTATGTATCGTAGATACTAGATAGCTACAACCAGCTTTAATTGTTTGTAAAAACCCCATGTTAATAAATGTTCGTGGCTTCATTGAAATAGGGTAATCAAAAAACTTCTTCTGATAATAAATCCTTGAAACACGCTCTCTTACTAACATTACACGATCTTCTTTTTCTGGATCCGGTCCATTGGCTACTAGACTTTTATGACGCTCTAACTTTTTATCATCATAGGAAGGTTGTCCTTGTATTGGCATAATCTCCTTCCACCAATTCATCACCTCCTCATCCTTGGAAAAGAAACGATGTCCTCCTATATCCATACGATTGCCATTATATTTAACCGTTCTGGAAATACCTCCTATTTCATTACTTTCTTCAATAATAACAACTTCTATCTCACCTTTTTTACTTCTTTTTAATAACTCATATCCCGCTGTAAGTCCTGCTGGTCCCGCTCCAATAATAATTATCTTCTTCATATGAATCACCCCATTTAATATATACGTTAAGCCTGATACACTATTTTCTCCTACTTACTAATTAGCCAAAACTGTACTTACTGCTCCTATATTACAAAATATGACTACGGATAGCACAGCAAATAGGATAAATATGAGCATAATGCTATTTCTAATATGTTTTACTACTTTACTCCTAATCTCTTTTAACCCCTCAAAACCTATCCCTAATACTAGTCCATTCATTAAAGATAATGGCACAACATAACGATAATCCATGGTACATCCAAATGGATACTGGGTATTAAAATAAATATATGAAACATACATAATAGCTGTAATGCTACATATCGTGTATATCATAAATGCCTTAGTTTTACTATACTTATAGATGAGATATAAATATGAAAACACTATAAATATCATTAATAATATATACACCACTAATATAAAGAAGCTCCAGAAGTCACTAATTTCAAATGTAAATTCTCCAAATAAAGCACCCTTTAAAAGATACACATTCACATTATAATCTTCAAAAGGGCTATTATATATGAGCGAAAATGTCTTACTGAAAGAAAAGCCTATAAATCTTTGATACCACGTATACTGCCCACAATATAGAGGAGAATCTATAGATATTGGTAATACATAAGAAAATTCCTGCCCAAAAAGTATATAATTTCTAATTGGATACCATAACGCCAATGGAAAGCAAATTAAACCAAATGCTACAAGCTCTACAAAAACCTTTTTCTGTTTTATTCCCTTAGGTACTTTAAATAAAACATAAAGCATAATGCTGCCGGTATATAGTGCCATCATCCCTACTGATATTTTTGTCATCATCCCTAGCCCAAATGCCAGTGCCAATATCATAACATTTTTATATATAGGCTCTTTGTACCATCTTATAGTATATAACACAATTACAAACATAAAAAAAATCGCCAATGCATCATTATTAACACGCCCAGCTAACAAATAAAAATTAGGTAAAAAAGCTATAAAGGCTACTGCTAATAATTGACCTTTTTCTTTTAATCCTAACGCTTCACTTATATACTTTGTTAAAATTAGCATGCTACAAGATGCAAAGCATGACACCAATTTGCTTGCCTGTACAATGTGCTCAAGATTATCACTTCTAAAAAATACATTCACTAACTTGCAAATCTGTGCTGCCAAATAATGAAACAATGGTGGATGATAAAATTGCTCATAATTCATACTAGGCAAATGTCCCTCCATTAAATTGATAATATAAGCTGCATGACCAAATTCGTCTCTACTAATCCCCCCTAAATCATGGTTTCTTACACTAATAGGTGTATATAACATATATCCTATACGCATAACTATACCTATCCAAATAATTAAATAAAGTATATGTACATCATTGATTCCTTCTTTATGTCCCTTAAATATGGTAAAAGTCAAACTTCCTAATATAACTAATTGCATACCTAGTTGAATACTACGTATATCTTGATTAAAATGAAATACATTACACATTATAAAAGTAACTAATAGACCTAATGCTAAAAATAGATATACGCTTGTCCCCTTTAACCCTTGAGCCTTCCCC
>JAZKZQ010000037.1:0-7317 GCA_045612745.1 Cellulosilyticum sp.
CCACATTATGATGCTAGTGGTGTCTCTACTGCTGTAGCATGCAAAACTATTAGAGAAGTGAGTCTCCTCTTAGGTATTTCTCCTAACTTATAGTATGATTACTTTCATTCTTTTATCAAAAATAAGGACACTGGATAATAGTAAACAATTTTCCAGTGTCCTTATTCCTTATAAATTAATTCATTAACTTAGTTAATCTATTATTAATATTATTTAAGGTGTATATACTACACTTGCACAAAGAATTGCACGATATGCTGGATGATCCGGCTTTAAATCTATATAGGGATTTTGAATTTCTTGCTGTACACAATTTCTATCAAAAACTTCATTAAGTGCCATAATAGCTTCTGCCCTACTCACATCTCCTGTTACTTTAGTTTTAATGCTTTTCTCTTCATCTATATAAGTTATAACCTTTTGCAGAATATTATTAAATTCTGTCCAGGTTATAGGACTTTTTATTTTAAAACTGCCATCTGAATAGGTAGACATGAGTCCCAACTTAGTAATGTAATTAATGCTATTTGTGCTATAACGTTGTAAGATTAAATCCGGCACAGTGTTCACCTGTTCTGGTACATTATCATTTGTTAGAAGTCTTGCAAGCATTGTAGCCATCTCTTCTCTTGTAACAAGCTCATCAGCTCTAAAGGTTTTATCCTCATAGCCACCTATATAAGGAAGCTTCTTATCCGTACCTTGAATGGTAGCTTCCATTAAATTTATAAAAATATCTTCACCTATTCCCTGTAATTCATTTACCTCTTTAGATGCTACTACAAGTACTGTTGGAAGCAACAAAAAACAGATTATAAAAACTGCAATAACGCATTTTATTCTAGCTTTCATAATATGCTCCTTTTTAATTTCAAATCAAATAATCTCACACCACGCAATTAAATAAATCCCTAATCGATATAGATGTAAAATTAATGTTAAGCATATTATCCCTAGTAAAATACCTTATTATACAAATTTTGTTCCGTATTATAAAATAGTTAAATATGCATATAATAATTTAGTAGTATTCTCCAGTGCTGTTAAATGGGTGCGTTCCATACCATGAGATGCATGGACACCAGGACCAATCAAGGCACCTCGTATATTATTACCACCCCTAAGTGCAGCACCCACATCAGAACCATACATCGGATAAATATCTACAGCATGCCCAATCTTCTTAGCTTTAGCAAGTTTAATTAGCTTGCTTGTCATATAATAATCATATGGTCCACCAGAATCTTTTGCACAAATTGAAACATCCAACTCTGTACAATTAAGGTCATCACCAATACAGCCCATATCTACTGCTATCATCTCTGTAATATCCTCTGGAATATAGCTAGCACCATGACCTACCTCTTCATAAACCGAAATAAATATTTTGGTCATATATTTCGGTGTTATATTTTCTTCTTTCAAAAGCTTAAGTAATGTCATCAAACAAGCTACACTTCCCTTGTCATCAATAAAGCGTGATTTTACAAACCCACTTGGTGTAATAACAGTTTTAGGGTCAATGAATATAAAATCACCTGCACAAATTCCTAGCTTTTCCACATCTTCTTTACTATTTACAATCTCATCAATACGAATCTCCATAGTCTCAGGAAGCCTTGCCTTCTCCTTACTATCTGTATAAACATGCGCTGCAGGACTTGTACTTAAAAAAGTTCCTGTATATATTCTACCTTCCCTTGTACGAATCTTACAATACTCCCCATCTAGGGTAGCAGGAATTGGGCCTCCAATTAAAGTAAACTTAAGCTTGCCATCTCCTGTAATCGATCTCACCATAGCTCCCAAAGTATCCACATGTGCGGCTAAACCAATGACCTCTTTTGTACTCTCACCAGGAATGGTAATAACCCCACATCCTTTGTTAGTTTTCTCAAATCTAAATCCAAAGTGGAGTGCTTCTGCTTCGATAATATCCATCACATCATAACAAAATCCACTAGGACTGTGGCAGTTCAAAATCATTTCTAAAATATTTCTTAAATAATTGTTGTCAATCTTCAAATTCATCTTTACTCCTTAAATCTTTATTTATTATCCTTCAAAGCTTCCTATCAAAATAGGTAACTTTGTCTTATTGTCAATAACCGCATATAAAAATGGTGTATTAAAGATAATAGACTTTTGTATATCCTCTTCAGCGCTAGTTGTAGCATTCACTTCAGCTGCAATAGCCCCACTACTGCTCATGCCAATCTCATCTATTTGTATATAATTTTTTTGAACAATTCTTCCTAAGTAAGCCTGTTGTTCTTCATCAAAAATCTTACCAAAATCAGCCTTTTCCCTATCAAAAGCAGCTTCTATGCCTAATATTTTCAAGCTACTACTTAAATCTGTTTGGGTTTCATATGTAAATTTAGGGATGGCTACAATAGCTTTTTGTGTCTTCTTAGAACGAAGTATTTTCTTAAAACCTTCACTATCTAAAGTTTTAATATAGTCATATAAACTGCCTTCTTTAGGCCTTATCACTACAAAACTACACCCATTATCTGTATAAGCTTTAACAAAACCTTCAGCTTTATCATCCTCTAAATAATATTCCTTGGAATACATATACTCTACATTTTTCTTTTTACCATTTGTAAGCTTAAATTCACCCCCTAATATATCACTACGCTCATAAGGCTTTGCCCAGTTTGCATTAAAGTTAAAACTACTTAGTATATACATAGCTGCTTCATCTTCTATACTTTGTATAGGAACCTCAACTTTTCCCTCAGTATTTACCTTCACCCACTCATTCATTTTATTTAAAGTATTACCCTTAGAAAAATCTGCTACAAAAAGATCGGCATCATAATAAGTGGCATTCACCTTCAAAAAGTAATCTCTTGGCTTAAACGTCTCAAAACGTGTAAGCCAAATACTATTTTTAGTGATACACTTTATATCACTATAACCCTCAAGCTTCTTATTTAAAGCCGCATAACCACTATTCATCTCACTTATAGTATGTCCACCCAAATAGCTTTGTATTTCAGCTAAAGTCTCACCTTGTGCGCCATTTTCTAAAATGCCTAGTGCCATGAGGGTTGTATATGGCATAATAAGTATGCTTTCCTCTTTCTGAATACTATTTTTGAATAAATCAAAACCTGCTAAAAATAAACTTTCTGTCATATTTGTTGTTAATTCAGGAATATTTACCTTTATCTCTTCTACTTCAGCAGATACATTTTTCACACTTCTAAAGAAAAGACCATCACTAAAAAGCTTGATACTTAAAGTCCCTAACATCATACATGCTATAGAAATACAACCTGCTAATACAATTCTTGCAAGACTTCTTAATCGTCTTTCCTCTCTTTTTTGTTTATATTTTATATTCTCCATATGCCAGCTCCTTATATAGCTACATTTTATAAAGTAAACTTTTTTATATTTTAACATATTTTATGAATCTTATTAATATATTTCATTCTTTATATGTTAATTTTATTGTTTCCTTTCCTAATAAATGTTTTCGCTATACCTACGCCTAGCCTTATATTTAGTATTGTTGTATAATGAAGATTACGTTAAAGACTTTTACGAAGGAGATTATAATGATTACTGATTTTACAGCACTTAATTTAAATACAAAACTTATTGAAGGCTTAAAAGCACAAAATATTACAGTGCCTACGCCTATTCAAGCCCGCACACTTCCTGCCTTTTTAGAAGGGTATGATATTATTGCGGAATCCTATACTGGAAGTGGCAAAACACTAGCTTTCCTACTTCCTTTATTTGAAAAAATTGATACTTCTAAAGCAGAAATGCAAACGATCATCCTTGCACCAACACATGAACTTGTTATGCAAATCCATGAACAAATTACTTTACTTGCTAAAAATAGTGGTATTCCTGTTACTTCAATGCCAATCATGGGGGAAGTAAATATTGAGCATCAAATCAGAAAACTTAAAGACCGCCCACATATTATTGTAGGTTCTGCTGGCCGTGTACTCGATCTTATGGAACGTCGCAAAATTACAGCCCATACTATCCAAACAGTCATTTTAGATGAAGCTGATAACCTTTTAAATCAAAATCAAGCAGGTACAATCAAACGCCTTCTTCATATGACTATGCAAAAACGCCAACTTTGTATCTTCTCAGCTTCTATTACAAAACAAACTTTAGATGTGGCAAAAGCATTTATGCCAGCACCAACTATTATTCAAATGGCACCAAAAACTTCTCTTAATCCAAATATTGAACATATGTATATCGTAGGTGATAAAAGAGATAAATTTGAACTTCTAAAAAAATTACTTTTAGCCACTCAAACACATAAAGCACTTATTTTTGTAAGTCAAAATACAGATGTAACCACGATTGTTGAAAAACTTGAATACCACAATTACAAAATTGCTTCAATTTCTGGTAAAGTTTCAAAAGAAGAACGTAAAAATGCACTTATGCGTTTCAAAAAAGGTCAAGTACAACTCTTAATTTCTTCTGACCTTTCAGCAAGAGGATTAGATGTGCCTGATATTACGCATGTGTTTCACTTTGATATGCCACTTACAGCCCAAGATTACTTACACCGTGCTGGGCGTACTGCGCGTGGCATCGCCAGTGGTACATCCATTTGTATTACATCACCTAAAGAACTTGGTGCTATTCGTATCTATGAACGTGAATACGACATTAAATTTGCACCTATTACACTTGTAAAAGGGCATATTAAGCGTTTAGATTCAGGTGAACTTCTTAAAGCTGAAGCACCTAAGAAAGTAGTTCAAGAAGCATCTCTGCCAAAAAAACAATTACGTAATAAATATCCAAAGGGCTTCAATAATAACAAAAAAGATGCCAAAAAATCTGACTCTAAGCAACATCAAATAGCCACAAAAGCTATGCCTAAAAAATCTAAAAGTAATGCTAAAGCAGGTAGCCTCTCAGATATTATGGCACTGATTGAAGCAGATGCTAAATTCGGTAAAAACTACGAATAAATTATGTTTTTCTCCTTTTATTGTGCTATAATAGTAAATAATAAGTACAATTTATAAAAAGGGGTGACAAAATCATGGCAAAACTGGCTTTAAATTTATCTAAAGCATTAGAACCGTTACAAAATGAGCTAAAAGATACAATGTACCTTCTTTGCCCAAATACAAAATCTGACAAAAAAGAGGATAACTTGTTTGAAGTCATAGAAGGCTTTGCTAATAAATATGGTAAGTCTCCCTATACTTCTATAGATGATATTTTAAATGCCTCTATATCAGAAGCACAATATACAGCATCGTCAATGACCGTTTCATTTAGTGATGCACTAAAAGAACTTTTACCTACTTCTTAAAAATAGGCGACGTGACTAAATCGTATGCGTCGCCTATTGCCCTATTAACTTTCCTATTCTATAAAAAAGAGGCAAAGATACTAATAATCTTCTAGTATCTTTGCCTCTTTTGTAACCCTCACTTTAATTGTGTCCACTTTAATTATTTTTATTCATAATAATTACAAATATTTTTAATGTGCTGTTTTGCCATTATTATGAAGTGCTGCCCGTTCTTCTCTTAAGTTCATAACAAGTTCCTTAAAGGTCCAGTTAATAGAATGCTCTGTAACAACAGCAATAAGTGGTTTTGCCATACGCATTTTTTTTAATCCTTCAATGAATACGTTCACTTTTCCACTTGGTACATTATTGAATACTATCGCCTTTTCTTTTAGCTCACACGCTGCTCCTGTTGTAAGCTTACTTTCTAAAATATCACCAACTATAGTTTCTACCTCATTTGTTTCAAGAACAATAATATCTTTGATACCTGTAAGCCTTGCTACACTTTGAATGGCTTGCATTTCCTTAGGTGAAAAATAATAAACCATCATACAACTTCTTTCATGAACTTCTTTTAAATCTTGCATTTTCTCAAATGACATATTATTACCTCGCTTGTCTAAGATTTTCTTCATATACTACAATGCGATTACGCCCTAGTGTTTTTGCCTCATATAAAGCTCGGTCTGCCTTTTTAATACCTGTATTAAGGCTCTCTCCCTCATGACACAAATATACACCACAGCTTACACTTGTAGCAATCTGTTTGTCTTTATCTATTATAAATGAATGAGCATTGACTTTGCTATTAATACGTTTAGCAATGAATATACTCATTTCTAAACTAACATCATTTAATAGAAGAATAAATTCTTCCCCACCATAACGGCCTACAAAGTCTAACTTTCTTACATTTTGCTTTATGATATTTCCAATTTCTGAAAGTACCTTATCGCCACACATATGACCATATTGATCATTAATCTTTTTAAAATAATCAATATCTAACATCACTATGGCTATATTTTTATTAAGTATTTTATTTTCTTCAAACAGCTTTCTACCAAAATTAAAAACTGTTCTGCGATTATATACACCAGTAAGTGCATCATACATGGCTAAATATTCTACTTCATTAAATAAATCTGCATTGCGAAGAGCTACTGCTAAGTATGATGCTAAAATCTGTATGCATTTTAAATCATTTTTAGTATAAGTATTTTTATCATAATTCCCAATTCCTATGAGCCCTATAGGTGTATCATCGATTTTCAATTTAGTTAATATAGCAGATTGAATTGGATTTTTCTCCATTTCATTTTCTGTTAATATAGAGTAATCCGAGAAATTACCTGTATTAATAATAATATCCTCATCCATATGAAAAGTCATTATGCCTAAGGAAAGTGTATAATCATATAACTCTTTATTAACTTCTTGTATCAGTTCTCCTTTTTTTTCATACGCTTTATAAAATAAATCACCATTTTTTTTGCGCATACCAAGGGCTACAATATCTGCTGGTACAAGCTGATTTACTTGTGTATAAATCATTTCAATCATATCATCTATTTCTAAATTAGCTGTGAAAGCTTGCCCCATTTTAGAAAGCTTTTGACTTTGTTCATATAAGCTTTTATAACTTTTTAATTCCCTATTGATAGCTTTTTGTTCTAATCTAGCTAACCACATGTTGTGATATTCCTGATTCTTTATACATTCTTCTTTTGCTTTAATTGTCTTATAAGCTTTTTCCCAGTCTTCTTTGAACTCATATAGGCTTTCTAAGACATTATACACCTCAACCTTTAAATCTATAGTCTGAATCTCTGTAGCTAGAACAAGTGCCTCCTTTAACTTTTCTTCTACTTCATCTGTAATTCCTTGACTAAGCCTATCTTCTGCCCAAGAAATAAGACTACGTATATACACTATTTCTCTAGTAATATTAATATTTAAACTCATTAGTCCCCCCCTAACTAGTTTTCTAGATATCCTTTTTATTTTACAAT
>JAZKZQ010000038.1:0-2959 GCA_045612745.1 Cellulosilyticum sp.
AATTAATGAGATATAAAAAGGGGGATAAAAGTGAAGAAATTTATATTAAGTTGTTGCTCTACAGCAGACCGTAAGAAAGAGTTTTTTGAAGAAAGAGAAATACCATATGTATGTTTTCACTTAAATTTTAAGGGGGAAGAGTATTTGGATGATCTGGGAGATACCATACCTTTTGAAATGTTTTATGAGGCGATGAAGGAAGGGGAGATGCCTAAGACTTCACAGGTCAATAGTGAAGACTTTATTACATTTTTTGAACCATTTTTAGAAAATGGTCAGGATATTTTACATATAAGTTTATCATCTGGGTTGTCAGGAACATATAATTCTGCCCATATTGCTAGGCAGCAATTATTAGAAAAATATCCATCCCGTAAAATTTATATTGTAGACTCATTAGGTGCTTCTTCTGGATATGGTTTATTTATGGAGTATTTAGCTGATTTACGAGAGGAAGGTAAAACTTTAGAAGAAGTGTATAATTGGGCAGAAGCACATAAGCTTAATATGCATCACTGGTTCTTTTCAACAGATTTAACAAGTTATAAACGTGGTGGTAGAATTTCAGCAACATCAGCTTTAGTAGGAGGAATCTTATCTATTTGTCCACTATTAAATATGGATTTTGAAGGGCATTTAATACCACGTAAAAAGGTGAGAACAAAACGTAAGGCTATTGAGGAAATAGTAGAAACAATGATAAGTCATGTAGAAGAAGGAATAAATTATACTGGTAAATGTGCTATTTGTCATGCTGCATGTGAGGAAGATGCACTAAAGGTCAAAGAGCTTGTGGAAAGCAAAATACCTGCATTAAAAGGTAAGATTAGTATTAATAGCATTGGAACAGTTATTGGTGCCCATACTGGGCCAGGTACGGTAGCTTTATTCTTTATGGGAGACAAGCGAGTAGATTAATTAGTTTAATAAATTATTATACATGAAACGCCTTAAAATGGACATTCTAAAGGAAAAAGGATGTTAAGGAGTTATCATGAAAGAAAAACATAAAGTGAGTGATATATGGGTAATAGGTTTTGCCTTGTTTGCTATGTTTTTTGGCTCTGGGAATTTGATTTTTCCATCCTATTTGGGACGACTGATTGGGGACCAGTACTTACAAGGTTTAATAGGCTTTATGATTACAGGGATAGGCCTCCCCTTATTAAGCGTTATGGCAACAGCCAAGGCGGGTGGTGAGTTTAGTCATATTAGTCATCAAGTAGGTAGGGTCTTTTCTGTCATTTTAATGACCTTTCTTATTTTAAGTATTGGTCCATTTTTAGCCATCCCAAGAACAGCAGCTACTACTTATGAGATAGGGATTAGACCTTTCTTTCCTAATCTTAGTCCTCTTATAGTTATTATCTTATATTTTGCTATTAATTTAATTTTAGTATTAAGGCCAAGTACTATTGTAGATGTGATAGGAAAATTTTTAACCCCTTTATTACTGGTAATTTTATTAGTTTTAATTATAAAGGGCATTTGGATACCTATTGGTTCTGTGACAACAAGAAACATTCAAAATGTATTTTCCAGTGCTATTATAGAAGGCTATCAAACAATGGATGCCTTGGGAGCTGTTTGTTTCGGAAGTATTATTGTGAGTAATATCAGATCAAAAGGTTATAAGCTTAAAAATGAGATTATTATCATTACTTTAAAATCTTCTTTGGTAGCTGTAATAGGTCTTGGTATGATTTATGGTGGACTTATGTATTTAGGAAGACATACAGGAAACATAAGCGGTAACATTGAAAAAACACAGCTTATTACTACCCTTGCTATGCAGATTTTAGGTAATATTGGTAGTGTGCTCTTAGCTGTTGCAGTAGCTATTGCATGTTTAACTACGTCTATTGGACTTACAGTAACGACGGCTCATTATTTCTCTGATTTGTTTAATCAAAAAATTTCTTATAGTATTGTAGCAATAATTACAAGTATTGTGGGTATTGCCATTGCCTCTATGGGAGTAGATCGTATTGTAGGCGTGACAGGACCTGTTTTAAATATTCTATATCCACTTATTATAGTATTAGTGATTATTAGTCTTATAGAAAAAGTGCCTACATCCATTATTTATCAGCTACCTGTTTATATAACATTGGTTATTGTATTACTGGAAGAAGGAAGTAAAATATTAGGCATGCAAAGTAGTTTATTAAGTTTTCTACCCTTTAGTAGACTAGGATTTTCATGGAGTATACCAGCTATTGTAGGTTATATTATAGCTAAAATCATACAAATAAGTTTTAAAAGGTAGTAAGTATTGAGCTTGCCTTAGCTGAGATTGGAATAGCACATAGAGGAAATATTTGTTATAATAGCGTTTAGAATAAATCTAAAAGATAATTAGAAGAGGTGATACCATGAAAGAAGGCATGCTTTTAAGAAATGAAGAAGGATTCTTCGCCTTAGATGAAACAACTTACTTCAAAGGTGGCGAGGCAATTATAATCTTTGAAGAAGATGACCAAGAATGGTTAGAAGGAAAAGTTGAAAAAGATGAATTTGGTGAGTACTATTTTACAAATGGTTTTTTAGTAGTTTATCTTTATGAAGGCTTACCAGCTAAGGTAAAGGCATAAAATAGAATAAAAAGGTCAAAAAAGAACGTAAAAGTAAAAGGACTTTTACGTTCTTTTTTTGCCTTTAGAGGGTATCAAAAACACCATTTTTAATCATACTAAAATTAGAAAATGAACAATGTGAAATATTGTATAAATGTATTAATTTTTAGTGAGGTAGAAATATGGATGTAAAAGTGATTCCTTTAGGTGGACTTGGTAACATTGGTAAAAATATAACTGCTATTGAATATGGGGATGAGATTATTGTTATTGATTGTGGCATGGGGTTTCCTGATGAGGAAATGTATGGTGTAGACTTAGTCATTCCCGATGTGACTTATTTATTAAATAATAAAGAAAAGGTAAAAGGTATTTTTTTCACG
>JAZKZQ010000039.1:0-4197 GCA_045612745.1 Cellulosilyticum sp.
ATAAAGATATAACTCCTTTTGGGTTTTGGTGGATTTGTTTCTGGACAATTCAAGTTTACCATAAATCTGAGAGGAGTTATTCTATTTTATACAAAAAAATATCCCGTATTTATACGGGTTAAGGCGTTTCGCAAACGCCTATTTAATGAAGATAGGGAGGAGATGATTTATGAAGAAGTTAGATTTATCAACTAAGATTTTTATTGGACTAATACTAGGTATAATTTTAGGATTAGTCATCAATACATTTCATTTGGAATTTTTACTTGTAAATATTATTGAACCAGTAGGAACTATTTTCTTAAATCTTATGAAAATGGTTATCGTACCACTTATTTTCTGTACTCTAATTATGAGTATTACTAATGTAGGTGATATGAGTAAGCTGGGTTTTTTAGGTAAAAGAACAATCATTTATTACTTATGTACAACGGTTGTTGCGGCAATTATTGGTCTTACTGTGGCACTTATGATAAAGCCAGGCATAGGTGTACCAATGAATACAGAAGGCTTTGTGATGAGTGAGCCAGCAAGTATTTCGAAAATGATTGTAGATATAGTACCTAGTAATCCATTTAAGGCATTTGCTGAAGGAAATACATTACAAGTTGTTGTACTAGCCTTCTTTGTAGGTATTGCCATAACTATACTTGGTAAAAAAGTTGAGGATGTTAAAAATTTTAATAATTCATGTGTGGATATTATTTATAAAATTGTAGAAATGATTATGAAGGTAGCACCAGTAGCAGTTGTAGCACTTATTGCAGATGTAGTTGCAGTAAATGGTTTGGCAATATTTGGATCGTTACTAAAACTACTTGTTGTTATTTTGATTGGATCACTTCTGCAACTTATTGTATATGCCATAAGTGTAAAAGGTTTTGCTAAAATGAATCCACTTCATTTCTTTAAAGTAATTATGCCAGCTCAAATGTTATCTTTTACGACAGCCAGTAGTGCAGCTACATTACCACTTTCAATGAAATGTGCAAAAGAAGGATTAGGCATTTCAGAAACAGTAGCCAACTTTGTACTTAACTTAGGTTCAACAATTAATATGGACGGAGGAGCAATTTATCAAGCTTCATGTGCAATTTTTATTGCTCAAATATATGGTGTTGACTTGAGTGTTTCACAAATGATAATTATCGTTATTACAGCATCTCTTGCATCAATTGGTGCAGCAGCTATTCCTGGAACAGTTATTGTTATGATGACAATGGTACTTTCTTCCGTAGGGCTTCCAATTGAAGCTATTGCACTTGTTGCAGGGATTGATAGGATTTTAGATATGATTACAACATCTGTTAATGTATCTGGAGATCTTGCAGCATGTGTATTTGTGGCAAGCGTAGAAGAAAAAACAGGTAAATAAACATAATAGACGACCCAACTTGAATATAGTAGTAATAAATGAGTTGAGGAGGGCGTCTGATGAGACAAAGCTATCCTAGCCCTGAACAAATGCAACAGGCTACAGATATGATTGCAGCTTCAGTGGAAAATGAGAAGACAGATGCCATGTTTTATAATTGGCTTATACAGAACATACCTAAGACTATCAACTACGAGGTGCAAGTAGAAGCTAGTGAGATAATAGAAGGCATTAAAAATGATGAATTAGGACATAATCAAATACTTAAAATGATGTATAAGCAGCTTACAGGAAAAGAGGCCCAAGAGCCAGAAGAAGAGAAGGTGAGCTATCCTAAAAGTTTTATTGATGGTATCTCAAAAGCAATTAAGGGTGAATTAGATGCAGTAAAGCGTTATAGAACAATTATGCAAGGCTTACCTAATAATTCTTATAGAGATCAGATTTTTAATGTTTTAACGGATGAACTAAGACATGCTAATTTATACAATTATATTTATTCATCTGTTTTAATGAGTTGATTATATTAGTAGCTTTTATATAACTCAATAAGTAGAAAATTATGTAAATAATAGTGAGATTATTGTACAATAAGTATAATAGTCTCACTATTTTTTTAGGTTTATTAATAAATATTAGAGTATAAATTAACCTAGAACTGCTAAAAATAATATAAAATTTATTGTTTTATTTTTATAATTTAAAAAATAAAGAATATAACAATAAATTTTAAGATTAATTTTATGTTGCATAAGCTATATAAATTATGTAAAGGATATGGTATAATAAGCACGAAAATGCGACAAAAACATATTACGAAGCAAAATCTTAAAGAGGAGACTAGAAAGACTAATATGAGAAAAACAAAAATTGTATGTACACTAGGTCCATCAACACAAGATGACAATATTTTAAAACAATTAATGTTAGAGGGGATGGATGTAGCTAGATTCAACTTCTCACATGGAACACACGAATCTCACAAAGAAAACTTTGATAGAATCGCAAAATTTAGAAAAGAATTAGGCTTACCAATTGCTGCTTTACTTGATACAAAAGGTCCAGAAGTACGTGTGTGCCAATTCAAAGAAGGAAAAATTACACTTAATAAAGGGGATCAATTTACACTTACATCAAGAGATGTTGAAGGAACACAAGAAATCGTAAGTATTACTTACAAACAGTTACCAAAAGACGTTGAAGTAGGAACACCTATCTTACTTGATGATGGTCTTATTGAGTTATCTGTTATCTCTGTAGATGAAACAGATATCGTTTGTAAAGTACTTAACAGTGGTAACTTATCAAACAACAAAGGTGTTAACTTACCAGCTACACGCCTTTCAATGCCTTACTTAAGTGAAAAAGATAAATCAGATATCGTATTTGGTATTAAAACAGGTTATGATTTCATAGCTGCATCTTTCGTAAGATGTGCAGATGACGTTCTTGAAATCAGAAAAATTCTTGAAGAGCATAACTGCCATACAATCCAAATTATCTCTAAAATTGAAAACCGTGAAGGTGTAGATAATATTGAAGAGATTATTCGTGTATCTGATGGAATCATGGTTGCTCGTGGAGACATGGGTGTAGAGATTCCAGGTGAAGAAGTACCAGCTATCCAAAAAATGATCATTAAGAAAACAGTTGCAGCAGGTAAGCAAGTTATTACAGCTACACAAATGTTAGACTCAATGATGAAAAACCCACGTGCAACAAGAGCTGAAATCAGTGACGTTGCCAATGCAATCTACGATGGAACAAGTGCAATTATGTTATCAGGTGAAACAGCAGCTGGTTTATATCCAGTAGAATCTGTTCGTACAATGGCTAAAATTGCTCTTAAAACAGAAGCAGATATTGATTATATTAAACGTTTCAAATCAAGACAAAATGAAAGTCCTACAAATGTAACAACAGCTATTTCTCGTGCAACATGTACTACAGCACATGATTTAGGTGCAGCAGCTATTGTTACAGTAACAAAATCAGGTAGAACAGCTAGAATGATTTCTAAGTTTAGACCACTTTCACCAATTCTTGGGTGTACAACATCTGAAAATGCATATCGTCAATTAGCATTAGTATGGGGTGTAAGACCAATCCTTATTGCTGAACATAACAATTCAGAAGATCTATTTGCAGATGCATTAAAATGTGCAGAAAAATCAGGTATGGTTTCAAATGGTGAATTAGTTGTTATTACAAGTGGTGTTCCAGTAGGGGTATCAGGAACAACTAATATGATTAAAGTTGATATCATTGGTGATGTTTTAATGTCTGGTACAGGAATTGGAACAAAAACAGCTTGCGGTAACCTTTGCGTAGCAGAAAACACACAAGAAGCGTTAGATAAATTTACAGAAGGAGATATTCTTGTAATTTCTCAGACTTCAAATGAATTATTACCACTTCTTAGAGGTGCAGCAGCTATTATTACAGAAGAAGAAGGCTTAAATTCACATGCAGCAATCGTTGGTCTTGCGCTTGATATTCCAGTAATTTTAGGGGCATACCATGCAACAGAAATTCTTAAATCAGGTTCAGTTGTAACAGTAGACGCAGCACGTGGAACTGTAGTTAGCAACTAATAAATTAAAAGAGTTAGTACACAATACTAAAATTCAGTATGTGTACTGACTCTTTTTTGATGTTAAGGTAAGGGAGAGTTTCTAGATGGGTAGAGGATATAAAATAATAATTAATAATAATTACATTAATTAAATGTTTAATATTAAATTAATTTATAATATAATTTATTTAAATTCATAAAAAATATAGTAAATATAATGTATAAAAACATAGGGGAGATAAAATGG
>JAZKZQ010000040.1:0-29229 GCA_045612745.1 Cellulosilyticum sp.
AAGTCAAACCATAATGGACTAGCAATGAATACAGATGAATAAGTACCTGCTACTACCCCTACAATTAAAGGAAGTGCAAATTCTTTTACAGAATCTGTTCCTAAAATGTAAAGTAATACAACCATTACAAGTGTTGTAATCGATGTACAAATAGAGCGCCCTAAAGTTTGGCTAATACTACTATTAACAAGTTCTTCTGGTACACCTTGATTTTCTTTGTAACCTTGACGTGCTTTATTTTCACGAATACGGTCAAATATAATAATTGTATCATTAATAGAATAACCTACAATTGTAAGCATCGCTGCTATGAATGAATTATTAAGTGGTATACGGAATACTGCATATACTGTAAGCATCACAAGTACGTCATGTACTAATGCTAAAACGGCACTTACACCAAACTTATAATCTTTAAATCTAAATGTAATATAGATTAGGATTAGAACAACACCTACAGCAATAGCTTTAATAGCTCCCCATTTGATTTCATCACTGATTGTTGGTGAGAAATCTTCATGAGCAAGGGGTACATCTGCGGTTAAATTGTATTTATCCTTAATTGCATTATAAAGTTCCATTCTTTTAGCATTGTCAGTTCTTTGCATGGTAATAATAACGCCATTTTGATCTGCTGATGTAATGCGAGGATTTTTATCTCCTGTAATCTCAGTAGTAAGTGTTGTAAGTTCTGTTTTTAACTCATCTGTAAGTGGTTGCCCCATATCAAACTGAATGTATGAACCGCCTGTAAATTCTATATCCTTTTCAAAGAAACCTTTACCTTTTGCACCGTACATACCCATTGCAAGTAGTCCTATGATTATAATGATTAATGATAATGCATAGAATTTCTTTCTATTTTCAGTAAATTTCATAACTAGGCCTCCTCGCTTTGTTTCTTAACTTTTGCATATAAGGATGGTTTTCTAATGTCCATACCTACGAAACATTTTAAAATGAATCTTGTAATAATAAGGGCTGTAAACATAGAAATGATAATCCCAATACCAAGGGTTGTGGCAAAGCTCTTAATGAGACCTGTCCCAAAGATATAAAGTACTGCTGAGGCAATAAGTGTTGTAATATTACCATCTAAAATTGCACTAAATGCCTTACTAAATCCAGCATCTACTGCTGAGCGTACTGTTTTCCCAGCATCTATTTCTTCTTTAATACGTACGAAAATAATGACATTAGCATCTACTGCCATACCTACTGAAAGTAGTAATCCAGCAATACCTGGTAATGTAAGTGTAGCATTCATCATACTAAGTACTAATATAACAAGTGCTACATAGAGTATAAGTGCAATATCTGCTGCTACACCACAAAGTCTATACATACCAATCATGAAAATCATGATAAGAACAAATCCAATAGCACCTGCCATTAAACTTGTTTGAAGCGCATCAAGACCTAGTTTTGCACCTATACCTGTTGATGTAACAGCATCAAGTGCAAATGGAAGTGACCCTGCATTAATACCATCTGCTAAATCTTTGGCTTCTTCTGCTGTAAAGTTTCCACTAATCATACCCTTTCCATCAGTGATAGTATCATTAATCGTTGGATAAGAAAGTACTGTATCATCTAACATGATAAGCATCATTTCACCTTTATGATTAGCTGTGAATTCCTTGAAGATTTCTTTTCCTTCCTCATTCATCTCCACACTTACACCATATTTATTGGTACCATTTTCAGCGTAATACTGTGCTGATGCTTTTGCAATTTTGCTACCATTTAAGATTTCATTACCTTTTTGATCAACAAATCTCAGAATACCAGCTGCACCGATTTCATCAATCGCCTTTTGTGGATCATCCACCCCTGGAATTTCAACACGGATACGATTTGTTCCTTCAATAGATACTTCTGCTTCTGTGTAACCTTTGGCATCTAATCTTTTTTGAATCATTAATTTTGCCGCTGCCATTTCATCTTCTGTTGGCGCACGGTCTAATTTAGGTTCATAAACAATATTAACTCCGCCCTGTAAGTCAAGTCCTAAGTGAATATGTCTTTCCCCAAATAGTTTTGAAATAAAAGATGATTTTTCTACTCCAGTTACTGCTCCCTTATTTTCATTTACGCCATCTTGATCTGCTATTTGATTTGTTTGTGCCTCACTAGTTGTTTGTTCATTTGTACCCTCTGCACTTTCAGTTATTTGATCAGTAACTGTTATGCGCTGTCCTTTGCTAACTGTTGTACATGCTAAGTAAGCTATTATACTTAACCCAGCTATTACAACTAAAGTAAGGATTAAGGTAAAAATACTTTTTGTTTTGCGCTTGTTGCCTTTCACTACACTTCCTCCTTAATTCCTCTTTTGTTACACTTAATTGATTATATAATTTGTATACATTCCAGTCAATTAAAAAGTCGAATTATGCTTTTTCTTGGAATATTTTAAATTTAAGATAACTCTGCTTTAATACCAATTGCACATTCTAAACGTTTCTTTTGTAGTTCACAACCTATTTCATACACATGTTCGATATCCCCATGAAAATTATATGAGTTAGCTGCACAACCACCACTACAGAAGAATTTAGCCCAGCAGCTTCTGCACTCATCTTTGCTATAGACATTACATTTCTCAAATTTTGAACGCATCTCCATATTTGTTACACCTACATTAACATCCCCCATTTTAAACTCTGGGATACCAACAAATTGATGACAGGGATAAAGATCTCCTTCTGGTGTGACTGCTAAATACTCAGTTCCTGAACCACAACCTGCTAAACGCTTATGTACACATGGACCACCTTCTAAATCAATCATGAAATGGAAGAAATTAAACCCATTACCTTGTCTTGTCTGTTTTATAATATATTTTGCAAGCTTTTCATATTCTTTGCAGATTGTGTCAATATCATTCCTCTTAATGGCATAATCCATTTCATTTGGTGCAACTACTGGCTCTACAGAAACTTCATTAAAGCCTTGTTTTGTCATATCTTTTACATCTTCTGCAAAATCTATATTATGATGTGTAAATGTACCCCTTAGATAATATTGCTTATTGCCACGTCTTTCAACTAACTTCTTGAATTTAGGTAAAATCACATCGTAACTCCCTTTACCATTTATAGTGGGACGCATATGGTCATGTACCTCTTTACGCCCATCTAAACTGAGTACAACATTGTGCATATTCTCATTAAGATAATCAATAATTTCATCATTTAATAATACACCATTAGTTGTCATTGTAAATCTGAAGTTTTTACCTGTCTCTTTTTCTCTTTGCCTTGCATATTCCACTGTGTCTTTCACCATTTGCCAGTTCATAAGTGGCTCACCACCAAAGAAATCAATCTCAATATTTTTACGGTGCTTAGAGTTTTCAATGATGAAATCAATAGCTTTTTTACCTACTTCAAGACTCATCAGTCCACGCTGCCCATGATATTCTCCTTCTCCTGCAAAGCAATATTTACATTTTAAGTTACAGTCATGTGCTACATGAAGACAAAGTGCTTTAACAACTGGCTCTCTTTTTAAAAATGCAGGTACAATGGCTTCATACTGATCCGGTGTATATAACATTTCTTGTTCTTTTAATGTTAAAAGTTCTTCTATAGCCTCTTCTATGTCCAACTTATTAAACTGGTTAATATATTTATCAATTACCTCTTCTTTACTTAATGTTTCTACATCTTCAACTATAGTATAAGCAACATTATCTACAAGATGTATGCTGCCGCTATGAATATCCATGATAATATTTGAGTTTTCAAATCTAAATTTATGAATCATTTACTTGCCCTTCCTTTTCAACAAAATAAACTATCCCACAAAATAAAAGCAGCGACTAAATGCCACTGCTTTTTGCAAAAACTATTTTTCGCAAGCTTGGTTTCCTACAGTACAAGATGTTTTACATGCTGATTGACATGATGTTTGACATTCTCCACATCCACCTTTTTTTGCACTGTTTGGTAAGTTCTTAGTGTTTAGTGTTTTTATGTGCTTCATTATAATAGCCTCCTTATAGATTAAAATCCTTTATATTGTATCACATTTTTAAAATTTTTTAAATAAAAGTTTCAACTTTAGACATAATACTACATAAAATTATTTCTGATAATTAACAGATATCATTCCAGCAATGCTACTACTTATTAACACTAAAAATGCTAAAAGGAATACTACACCAGGCGCCACATTATTTAACTTGTTAATCAGCGTTCCTAATACAAGAAAAATAATAAAGTATAATGAACCACCTATAGCCCCCCACTTATACCCATTTCTTGTATCTACCGTTGCTGTATCATATCCTGCCAAAAAGGCTGATACAATAATGCCTATAATTACAATGATGCTTTCCACATTTGGTGAGGCATTGGTGTATGTAAGAATAATTGAACCTACTAAAACAAAAATAGCCGTCACAACATAGGCCATAATATTTGCTTTAATCATGGTCATTACCGCTCCCGGCATATCTACTTCTTTTTTAGATTTACGCTGTGCCATCTTTATCCCTCCTTCCCCACCTAGCTATTAAGATTTTATGCTTGTTTTTTAATAAATATGATAAAATACTATATAGAGGAGGAAATAATATGAAGCTAATTGATTTACATGTTCATTCCGATTGTTCAGATGGTACCCTTTCTCCAGAAGAGGTTGTACGTTATGCCAAGTCAAAAGGTTTAAGTGCTATTGCATTAACTGATCATGACACTGTTTTAGGTGTAACGCGTGCTATGGAAGAGGGCAAAAAAGTCGGTATTACCGTTATTCCTGGTATTGAATTCTCTGCTAACTATATGGGTAAAGAAGTGCATATGTTAGGCTATTTTATTAACCATAAACAAAAAGATCTTCTAGAAAAATTAGATACTCTTGTAGAAAACCGTAAGAAGCGTAATCTACTCATACTTCAAAAGTTAAAAGAACTTAATATGCCTATCACCTTTGAAGATTTAGGAGAAGGCTGCCATCTAGATACTGTCTTAACAAGAGCCCACTTTGCAGCTGCACTTTTAAGAAAAGGCTATGTAAATACACGAGATGAAGCCTTCGCTAAATATATTGGTGCTGGTAAACCAGCTTATGTACCACGTGAGCATTTTACAGCTACTGAATGTATTGATATGATTCATCATGCAGGTGGGCTCGCTGTACTTGCGCATCCTAAGCTTTATGGCTATAACAATAGTGAGATTACACAAATCTTAAAAGACCTTAAATCTAAAGGCTTAGATGGCGTAGAATGTATTTACTGTACTCACTCAAAAGATGAGGTTGCACACCTCTTACAAGTTTGCACAAATCTTAAACTTTATGCTACTGGTGGTAGTGACTTCCATGGCGATAATAAACCTAACTTAGATATAGGCTCTGGCTATGGTAGCCTCAAAGTTCCTTTTGAACTACTTGATGCTCTTTCAAACCATCTTGATGTTACGCCTTAGATTGTTATATCCCATAAAATAGCTACAGTAAAAATGGAGGCACCTTTTGTGAGGTCGCCTCCATTTTATGATTCTATAAGTGGCTTAAGCCCATCTTGTCTTTTGTAAACTTTACAAAGTGCATCAAAAGCAAGTGTTTTATATTTACCATTATCATTAATCCAAGCTCTCGCTTCATCCATTGCACATACTTCATCATATACTTCTTTTGTATGATTATCTTTTACATCACTAGCAATTTGTTTTAAAGCATTATAATCTCGGAAAATGTTTATCTTAGCTTCTTGTTTCAAGGAATGGATCATTTTATCTAAACAGTTATCTTCCATTTCATCTAATAACTCTTTGAAAGTCTTTTGACTCTCATATTTTTTCATAAATTCACTGCGAAGTTCCTCTGCTAACTGCTTATCACGTTCTTTTCCTCTCATTCACTATTCTCTCTTTCTCTCATTTTTATAACTTACGTTATGTATTAAGTTTACTCTATTTTGTCCGATTTTTAAATACCCTATTTCTAGTTTTTACTTTATTGGTAAATTTTTACTTTTTGAAATATATCTTCTCAGCATAATTGACAATGATAAACACTATACTTTTTTTCGTTTTTCTATTATTATATTAAGGGATTTGATTTTATGCCTACTTTAACACAATTTAAGGACAACATATGACACTATACTTTATAGTATCCTTAAATTGGGTTTTTATTCTATATAAAAGGAGATTAAAATGAGCATATTAAACGTAAAAAATGTGACACACGGATTTGGTTCCCGTAGTATTTTAGAAGATGTATCATTTAGATTATTAAAAGGTGAACACGTTGCCCTAGTTGGTGCCAATGGTGAGGGTAAATCAACCTTTTTAAATATTATTACTGGTAAACTTATGCCAGATGAGGGTACTGTACAATGGTCTAATCGTGTAACCGTAGGTTACCTTGATCAGCATTCTGCACTTACACCAGGGACAACCATTAGAGATAACTTAAGACTTGCTTTTAATCATCTTTTTGACCTTGAAAAAGAAATGATGGAAATCTACGAAAAAGTTGCTGAAGTAGATGAAGATGAAATGAATAAAATGATGGAAGATGCCGCTGAAATACAAACTATTTTAGATCATAGCGGTTTCTATACATTAGATGCAAAAATTGAAGAGGTTGCACAAGGACTCGGTCTTGGTGACATTGGCCTTGAGCGAAAAGTAGATGAACTTAGTGGGGGACAAAGAACAAAGGTTCTCCTTACAAAGCTCTTACTTGAAAATCCAACCATCTTAATCCTAGATGAGCCGACTAACTACTTAGATGCTGAACATATTGAATGGCTTACACGTTACTTACAAAACTATGAAAATGCTTTCATTCTTGTATCACACGATATTCCATTCCTTAACGCAGTATGTAACCTTATCTACCATGTAGAAAACTGTGAACTTACACGCTATGTTGGAAGCTATGATGAATTCAAACGTGTTTATGAACTCAAAAAACGTCAACAAGAACAAGCTTATGAACGTCAACAAAAAGAAATTGAAAAACTTGAAGACTTCATTGCACGTAACAAAGCTCGTGTTGCAACAACAGGTATGGCACGAAGCCGTCAAAAACAACTTGATAAAATGGAAATTATCGAGAAACAACATGAAAAACCAAAACCAATTTTCAACTTTAAATCTTACAAAGCGCCTAGCCGTTTCTTAATTGAAGCTGAAGATCTTGTAATTGGTTATGATACACCACTTACCCAGCCACTTAACTTCAAATTAGAACGTAATCAAAAAGTTGCCATCTGTGGGGTAAATGGTTTAGGTAAATCAACATTACTTAAAACTTTACTTGGTGTCATTAAACCAATCTCTGGTAACGTAGTATTCGGTGAAAATGTTAAATATGGTTACTTTGAGCAAGAAGATAGCCGTGATAACAACACTGTAGCACTTGATTATATTTGGAATCTCTATCCATCTATGGCTAACAACGAAGTACGTACAGCACTTGCTAAATGTGGGCTTACAACAGACCATATTACAAGTCCAATGAAAGTTCTCTCAGGGGGAGAAAATGCTAAAGTACGTCTTTGCAAAATCCTTATGGAAGAACATAACTTACTTGTACTAGACGAACCTACAAACCACTTAGACCCAGAAGCTAAAGACGAGCTTGAAAAAGCTATTCGTGAGTTCAAGGGAACTGTAGTGATTGTATGTCACGAACCATACTTCTATGAAAGCTTTGTCACTGATGTATGGAATGTAGAAGACTGGACAACGAAGGTTATATAAAATTTTAAGGGCTGGTTAAATAAGGTCCGAAAAAAGAGGGGAGTTCTCAAGATACTATCTCCGTATTTCTAACAACCTCTAAGCTTGTATACTAAATGAACGGCAATAACTCACTTGCGCTCGGTTCCTCGCGCTGTTCAAACAATTGCCTAAAAACCATTTAGTATACTTCACTAAGAGGTTGTAAGAAATACTACGAATGTATCTTTCGAATCTCCCCTCTTTTTTCTCTTCCTTGTTTAACAGAAATTTTTATGGACTAATTGAGTTAATCTTTTCTGCTTGATGAAATCCTATCGAAATATTCTTTACTTTTCTACAAATCATTTATTATACTTATTATAAAACTTTATCAGGTTATTCAACCTATTTGCTTTATTATTTAATTGATGAATGACTGTAAATATAAAATTCTTCTTGACTTACTTTATATTCTTTTTCTTTTGGGGCAAATAATTTATCATATTCATTTGCATCCTTTTCTTCAATGTCAAAAACAGGGCTTTCATGAAAAGTCCACTTTCTACCATCAAATTTAAAAGGTTTCAGCTCTTTCACTAGGAGTGCTGTAGGAAAGTAGTTATCTCCTACACATATATTATATTTTTTGCAACTTTTAAATCCTCTTGCAACATAATTACTTGGATGACCAAATATAACTATTATATCATATCCCATTTCTGAGGCTTTCTTAAATGAATGCATCAACAATGCTTTCCCTATTCCTTTTCTCTGATAAACTGGTAAAACACTAAGAGGGCCGAATGTTAATATATTTTTTTCATAGCCTTTTTCATCTACTAGTTTTGCTTTTGAATAAACTATATTTCCCACAATTTCTCCTTCACATTCTGCCACAAAATCTAATTCTGGAATATAGTCTTCATGTTGACGCATAACATGTAGTAAATAATGTTCATTACATCCTGGATTATGCAAATTCCAAAATGCTTCTCTTGTTAATTCTTCTACCTTTCTATAATCACTTTTTAGCGCATTCCTTATAACTAATTTTTCCATATTTAACTCTCCTCAAATTTATTTTTAGTCAATTAAATTTAATTTCTTCTATACTTCTTGGTTCTTTTTGAGTAGGCTTTGCCTATCTTTTTCATTTCCTGGTGATAACTTCTTTTATCTTCACTATATTTAGCTTCTTTCTTTAATTTCAAATAACTTTTCCATCGCACTTCATCTAATGTGCCATTATTTAAGGCCTCACATATTTTGCAACCAGCTTCATTCGTGTGTGTACAATCTGAAAATTTACATCCTAAAATTAATTCGTTAATATCAGAAAAAGCTTCACCTAATCCTTTGCTTATATCCCACATCCCTAATTCTCTCATACCTGGTGTATCAATAACCATAGCACCACTACTGAGTTTAATAAGTTGCCTATGGGTAGTGGTATGATGACCTTTGGCATCATCTTCTCTAATACCATTGATTTTCATTACTTCTTCCCCTGATAAAGCATTTACCAAGCTAGATTTTCCTACACCTGAAGAACCTAAAAACACCACAGTTTTTCCTGGTTTTATAAACCTATTTAATTTTTCTAATCCATATCCGGTTTTTGAACTAATAGGAATAATATCTACTCCTATAGCTACTTCTTCTAACGCCCTTATATATTCACTGTAGTCTTCTAATAAATCTGTCTTTGTGAGTACAATGACTGGTGTGGCACCACTTTGCCAAGTTGATGCAAGATATCGTTCCACTCTCTTTGTATTAAAATCATTATTCAAAGACATCACAATAAAAACATAATCAAAATTAGCGGCTACGATTTGTTCCCCTCTTCCCACATCTGGGTCCTTTCTAGAAAAATAAGATTTTCTTTCTAAAGTTTTAACAATGCGACTGGGGCCACTTGAATTATAATCAATGAGTACAAAATCTCCTATAGTTGGAAATGCTTCTAAGCTTCTTTCTTCATAATAAATACTGCTCTTAACAACAGCTGTACATTCCCCATATCTGCAAATAACTTCAAAAAGTTCTCTATGCACAGCTATAATACGTGCTATTATGAGTCCTTCTTTTATATCTATGTTTTCATCAATGCCATACGCTTTCATATCTATCATTCTATCTTTCTCCCTACCTTTTTTGTTGAGTTTTCCGTTGTGCTTGCAAAAAAAGGACGCAAAAAAGCCATAGCTAATAACCTCCTCATCAGCTATGGCCTTTTAAACATATAAAAAGACACATCCTAAGATGTGCCTCTAATAATCAAAGCACTACTTACGAAAGGATATTAAAAATGGCATCACAAATACAGCTTTCTATCATTCTCCATTTGCACGCCCTTATTCAATTAGTTGTTTATCACCATTAATCTAGTTTTCATCATCTCAACAACTCCTTTCGCTAACACCTACTCATTTATGTAGGGTATAACTCTAAATTTATATTTATCTTAGATACACATTCAGTATAGTATTTATTTTCTATAGAGTCAATATATAGATATATTTTTCTATATTTTTTCATAAATTTTTATCAATTTGCCTATAAGTAGTTTGTTTTCCCCCCTACCTCCTCTGCTATATATAACGCTAACTCACCGAATAGGTTTGTCATATTCATACGACAAACTTGCTTAATATCATATTTATGTATAAGCCACCTTATAAATTCACACCCAATGTAATTACCTACATCACTATGTTCTCTATAACTATTCCAGTCTCCCAAAAAACTCTTGTGTACTTTCATTCATATCAAGTCTTTTCTTATATTCCTTGAGTAACTCTTTTTTATTGTTCTCGCACCAAGTAAGCCATCCATTGCTATCTTGATGATAAAATGAGTTATCACTCCACAATACTTGTTCACAGTACATTACATAGTCCTAAATATAAAATAATGTCCACATCTAAATTAATCATTTAAGATTGATTTAATTTTTTGAGGTAAGTTTTTACTTACTTCTAAGAACACTTCTTGTAGTTGTGTAAAAATATTTTTGTATTATCGAGCCATTTCAAGTAATTAGTTCAGATAAAATGCTAGCGTCTATAAGTCATCTATCTCCCCCAATGCCGTACGTACAGGAAAAGCAAGTTGTTCATGAGATAAATCCATTTCAGCTCGAACCTCCTCATTATTCCCTCTTGCATCAAGACGAATCCATTTATTTAAAGACTTAATATAAACTGCATTTAAAGCATGAATACAATAAATCCTTTCAGGTTCATCTGTCAAAATTAATCGCTGATAGCATATACCTGCTGCAATACCATTTGCACGTAATAATGCTGCTAAAAGATTTGCTTTTGCCCAGCATATCCCAACCTTTTCTTTTAATACCTCTGAAGCTTTCTTAGTAACACGTCTATCTTGAATATCCCAAGAATGATTAATCTCATCTCGTACAAAATGATATGTCTTTCTTATTAAGTCTATTTGATCATCACTACCTTCTTTAATTGACTTTGCCTTTTTCAAAATTTCTGGATGCTCCCAATTAATATAATGACTAGTTTCTAGGTATCTTTCTATACATTCTTGCATAATTAACATATTCTCATCCTTTCACTCTAATTAAATGATATATCTTATTAATAACTTACTTTATCATAGTTTTTTCTCCATTAAGTAAAATTGTCCCTTTCTCCAATTAGCAACACCTACTTTTACATAACCTAATTTTTCATACATTTTTACGGCATATGGATTTAAAGTAAAGGCATCTAATCTAATACAGCTTATACCATTTTGTTGTATCTCTTGCTCTATGTGTTTCATTGTTAATGTACCAATGGCCTTATTCTGAAACACTGGGTTCACACATAACCTATGAATCACACAGTAGTTTTCATCAGGATATTCCCATCTACCATTGGTATACTGTTCATCACATTCTTTATTGATAACATATGCACAAGCAATAATATCTTCAGATATCCCTACATATAGTTGTTCCTTTTCTATATCTTCTTTAAGGACTATCTTATTAGGGTATATCTCATCCCACTGATAAATGGCATTTTTATTCATCTCATTAGTCGCTGCTTGAAACATAGCCCATATGGCTTCTAAATCTTTATCTTGTGCTAATATAAAGTTCATTACTATAACTCCTTTTTTATTTGCTCTCTAAATTCATGAATTTATAAAACATTAAAAGCTCTTAAAAATAGCATTTTTTCTATCACACAATATCCTTTCCACCAATTCTCACTAATGGCAAATTCCTTTGCATACTTTTCCATATTATCAAACCAAGTCCAAGTAATTCCCCAAACATCATTGTTAGGCTTTGTATCTAATAAATATTGAATTTCCTTATGTACAATTTCTTCATTTCCTTTATAAAAAATACTTTGAGGACTATGAATATACTTTGATGGTCTAGGGCTATAATATTGCCACTTATCCATATCTCTTTCAATTACACTTGATACTTTATGTATTAGTAGCTCTGTAAGACTTTTATAATCATAAGGTGGTATCTTTAATTCCTCTATTGTTTCAATTAAAGTAATATAGCCCTCAACACCCATATCACCATAAGTTTCATCCGCTATAAACATTTCCATTAACTGCTTTGATAGTGTGAATGCCCTTTCATAAAGTGCACTTTCCTCGTCTCCGAACTTTAATATAAAGGCAACTAGCTCAGCTGTTACGCCAAAGTATTCCTTCTCATTTTCTGCTTCATTGTAGTTCCACCATGGTGCATGGGGATACAAATCATTACTAGGTACAGTAAAACGCCAACCATAGACTAATAAGTCCTTTTCAGCATTTAAATACTTCCAAATCCCTTTATAGATAGGATGATTTTGATCATAAAAGCCTATAGCTCTTAAAATTTTTAGTGCATGCTGTGTTGTAATTGGACTTGAGTTCGGGTTCCAATTATCGACTTCCAAAGCATGCCCAAAGCCACCATCCTCATTTTGATATTGCATTAATGCCTCTATAACTGTTTCTTGTGTACCATTTTCAAAGAAGTAATGCCATAAGCATAACTCTAAATGTCTTGCATTTTGATACATCCAGCACTTTACTTCTCCATAAAGTTTCTCTTTCAATGTATTTCCTCCTATTCAAATAATCTATCCTATCAATCATATACCAACCAACTATTGCATCGTTTCTACTATCTACCCTAAATATCTTTTTAAACCTTAATTTATTTAAAATATTTTAAACCTGTTTTCTTAAACTAAGATGGTTTGTTTTTATTTTTACAAGACTTCCTTCCTCTTTATCACAGTCTTTATTACTTTTTAAAATTATTAGACTTCTCCCCTTAGATTGATATTTGCTTTTCGGGCTTGACTGCATAAGTCTCTTACATTGAGTATATAACTTTTTCCATCCTTAATAAAATGCGTGCCACATTGTCTAAACTCAAACGGTGTACTTGTTTCTAAACACTGTTCTCTAATAGATAACACCCAATCATAATTTAAAGGTCTTGCATTTTTATCCGACTCACCACCAACTACTACAAGCTCTACCCCATTAAGATACCCTTTTATCTGTACCTCTTCTATAAGTGGTTGGCAAATAATATTCTTATGCTTAATAGGTAGGGATGAAAAAATTTCTAACCTGTAATTGGCATTTTCTTGATTTTCAATAGTACAGCCAACTGTAACATTCTCATATCCATTGCCCCAATCCTCAGGTACACATTCCTCAAATCTCTCAATGCGCTTAGTCAAAAATATAAACTGTAAATCGCTACGTTCTTTCATGATTTCCCAGCATCTTCCTCGCCATTCATCTGCTTCTTTAATAAGAAAATCTGTTGAAAAACATAAATATACAGTTTGTCCTGACTTTATTTTATATTCACCCTTTTTATTCTTAGAGATGGGTGCTTCTAATGTAGTACTTTTTACGATTTGATTTGTATCAATCCCTCTCTTAGCATCACCCTTATGAATATAGCAAAACTTACATCCCTCACTATATCTATGACAACCACGCCATGGATTCCACATCACCATACGTACTCACTCCTAGCTTTAGCACTTTATTCTTAATCTTATCATTTAATTTAAAAATTAACAATTCATTCAGATTAATTCAACTACTATTAAAAAAATTTCTTACTCCTATACATAAAAGGCATATAATCAGTAATCTAGTTTCTTACTAATCATATGCCTTTGGGTTTCTATAACTTATTTCTTACTACTTTTCCAAAACATATAGTACTGTACTCACCAACTATTTATATGCTTTACTGCTTAGCTTTACGTACTACGATATGTAAATGTTCTGTGGCATCTCGATACTGAGGTAATTCACAAGTTTCTTTTGCCATGTGAAGTAAATTATTATAAACTACAGGATCTTTTTCAAATAATGCTTTCATTCGAATATGCATCCCTGATAAAAAGCTTTCTGCACCTGCATAGGTAATAATTTCAAAACCCGCATTTTCTACTTCCTCTAAAGCTACTGGTGGTGTCGTGAAATACACATGGGTAAAGCTTTCACCAGGTACAAACTTTTTAGGTTCTAATAAATTATACATGCCTTCCATTTCCCTATAACTCTCACTAAACTCTGTAACACCTGCTTTTAAAACTCCCCAGTTATTAATATAGGCAATGATTGCAGTACCACCTTTTTTAAGTATTCTATATACGTCTTTTAAAATTTGCATCCGTTCCATATCGTCTGGTACATGATACATAGGTCCCATTAATAAAATAGCATCATAACTTTCACTTGTAAGTTTTGCTAGATGACGTGCATCATCACATATATAGGTTGCCCCTTGTAAATTCTGTGCTTCAATTTGCCTTTGTGCGAACTTTAATTCTTCCTCAGATAATTCAAAAAGTGTAACCTCGTATCCTCTTCTTAAAAGCTCAATAGCATAACGCCCTGGTCCGGCACCAATATCACAAATTTTTCCTGCTTTAGGTAGATATTTTTCAATAAGATGTAAGGTAGTATAAAACTCTATGATACTATAAGGTGTGTTTAATCTTTCCCATTCCATTTCATGATGTGTATTATAATAGTTTTTTACTTCTTCTTTTACATTAAGCATACAAGGCCCCCTCTAGTCTATTATCCTGCTATAATAAATAAATCTAGTCTATAGATATTCTCTCTCTAAAATCCTCTTTAAGTAGCCCATAAAATGCTACATCACAAACGCCCATATTATTAACTTCTGCTTGTCTTCTTGTACCTTCATAAGTAAAACCACACTTAAGCATTACTTTACCTGAATTTGGATTATTCACATCATGCCTTGCATTAATCCGATTAACGCCTACCTCTTCAAAGAAAAATGCTACAACGGCTGCAAGTGCTTCTGAAGTAATTCCTTGATGCCAATATTTCCTGGAAATACAGTACCCAACTTCTACAGAATTGACTTTTTGATTCACATTCATGCCGCCAATGCTTCCTATAGCCTCACCTATTTCTTTAAGTTCAATGCACCACTCATACTTATGAGGTGCTTCGTAACCTGCTATCCAATCCTTCAATATGCCCTTCGTAGTTTCTACACTTTGATGTGTAGGCCATACTAAAAACTTGGTAACTTCATCATCATTTGCCCAATTTTTAAACATTGCTTCTGCATCTTTGATTTTAAACTGACGAATGATTAAACGCTCTGTTTCTATAGTCTGTGTACCTTTATGAATCATTCACCCCCCTAAATTTTCAATAAATTTCTCCTATTATACTTTTTATATTTTTTATTGTCAACATTTTGAATTTAAAAATAAAAGGAATGGATTAAATCCACCCCTGCTTCTTCCAATATATTTTATCTGCTTGTGTCTCTGGGTAATTTTTAATAGCCCCCTTCATTACTTGACGAATCACTTTTGCCACTATATTTCTAGGTAACTGATATCTCTTTTCTGTCACCTTATAAAACGCCTCTGCTCTTTTATGAAGTTTCTTGATTAGCTTCTCCTGCCTTTCCTTGGGCATATCCCTCCAGTTTGCTTCCCATAAAGTCAATTTACATTTATGAATACGCTTAACTCCCCAAAAAAGTAAATTTCTACTAATCGTACTTATTCCTCTTCCTGAACCTGCCCCTGCTTGTGTGGATACCACAAGTGCTGTCTTATCATACATTTCTATATTGGGTCTATGTACAATATAAGTACATGCAAAATGATCAAATAAAGCCTTAAGCTGAGCAGTTTCTGACAATGCATAAGACGGGCCAGCTATAATAATGCCATCTGCTTCTAATAAGGCTTTCAAAATAGGATGTGTATACTGTTTATGTGGACAGTTCTCCCCTGCTTTTTCCCCAGTTCCCAAGCAAGCCATACAACCTGTACAAAAATATGGTAAATCCTTAGGCAAATAAAAATCTATGTATGAAATTTGCCCCATTGTATTTAACTTATCCTTTATAATCTCAATAGTTTTATCTGTGTTGCCTTTACGACTACTTCCATGAATAATACATATCTTCATTGTTTCCCCTCCTATTTCCTATCTTATATATCACAAATTATATCATGAATCAAATTATATGCTATAGATATGCATAATATTATCCCTATAATATATTGTGTATGTGTATGGAAAGTATACTTGACATTTATTAAACCTATGTTATACTTAACACATGTAAAGTACACTTTCCATAGAAAGGATTCTTATTTTGAAAAATAGATTGGAAGAAATCCGAAAAAACAAAGGAATTAATCAAGAAGAATTAGCTGCTGCTCTTAAAGTTTCTAGACAAACAATCGGTTCTTTAGAAAATGGACGTTATAATCCATCCATTATACTTGCTTTTAAAATCGCTCGATTTTTTAATATGTCCATTGAAGATATTTTTATTTATGAGGAGGAATTATAATGAGAAAAAATAGTTATAATTATTTTAGCATTCTACTTGGCTTATTAATTACTATTAGTGGACTAATTTTAATGAAGACAAACTTAAATCCCGAAGGCATAATGGTTCCTCTACCTTTTATAATGATTGGTTTTGGTTGTGGTTTATTTGGTAGTGGTATGGGAAATGCTCTCAGCAAAAAAGCACTTAAAAATCATCCTGAAATCGCACAGCAAATGGAAATTGATACAAATGATGAAAGAAATATTGCCATCTCAAATGCTGCCAAATCAAAAGCATATGATATTATGACTTATGTTTTCGGTGCACTCATGGTCTCCTTTGCCCTAATGGGTGTTGATATGATCGTCATTTTATTATTAGTAGCTGCCTATTTATTTGTACATGGCTATGGCATCTATTATCGTCTGAAATATGAAAAAGAAATGTAATCATTAAATCTACTCTAACATTAATTATTTATAATAAAAAACGGTATTCCACACTAAGGAATACCGTTTTTTATTATATCACTCTATCTACTTTATGCTACTTCAAATTGGCTATTGTAAAGGTTTGCATAGAAGTCACCTTTTGCAAGAAGTTCTTCATGTGTACCTTGTTCAATAATATCCCCATCTTTCATAACAAGAATAAGATCTGCATTTTTAATCGTTGAAAGACGGTGTGCAATAACGAAACTTGTTCTGCCTTTCATTAGGTTTTCCATAGCTTTTTGAATGAGTACTTCTGTACGTGTATCTACTGAGCTTGTTGCTTCGTCTAAGATAAGAATCTTAGGATCTCTTAAAATTGCACGAGCAATTGTTAAAAGTTGTTTTTGACCTTGAGAAACGTTACTTGCTTCTTCGTTAAGAATCATATTATAACCATCTGGTAAGGTGTGTACAAATTCATCTACATGGGCTGCCTTTGCAGCTGCAATGATTTCTTCCTCTGTAGCATCTTGTCTGCTGTAACGGATATTATCCATAATACTAGCATTATAAAGCCATGTATCTTGAAGTACCATACCAAATAAATCACGAAGATCACTTCTTGTAAAGTCACAAATATCATGACCATCTATTTTAATAGCACCTGAATTTAATTCATAAAAACGCATTAAAAGTTTTACAATAGTTGTTTTACCAGCACCAGTAGGTCCTACAATGGCTACTGTTTGACCTGGTTTAATATCTGCTGTAAAGTCATTGATAATTGTCTTAGTATCTGTATAGCCAAAGTGTACATTTTCAAAACTTACTGCACCTTCTGGTTGTTCTAATTTGACTGGTGTTTTAGTTTCTGCTACTTCTTCTTCTTCATCTAAGAATTCAAAAACACGCTCTGCAGCCGCTGCTGTTGATTGAAGTGTATTTGAAATATTAGCAAGTTGTGCCATAGGTTGTGTGAAGCTTCTCATATATTGAATAAATGCTTGGATATCCCCTACTTGAATTGTATTTTTAACAGCTAAGAAACCACCTAAAATACATACTATTACATAACCAAGATTTCCTACGAATCCCATAAGTGGCATCATCATACCTGATAAAAATTGAGATTTCCAAGAAGATTCATATAGTGTTTCATTATATTTATTAAATGTTTCAATAGCATCTTCTTCTCCATTGAAGGCTTTTACAACTACATGACCACTGTATATTTCTTCAATATGACCATTTAAATGTCCTAAATATTCTTGTTGTGATTTGAAGTATTTTTGTGAACGTTTTACAACAGCTATTACAACTACTAATGAAAGTGGAATAACAATAATCGCTACAAGTGTCATCAGTGGACTAATACTGAGCATCATAGCAAGTACACCAACTACTGTGACAACTGATGTAATAATTTGTGTTAAACTTTGACCTAAAGTTTGGCTTACTACATCCACGTCATTTGTAATACGTGAAAGGACTTCACCATGTGTCTTTGTATCAAAGTATTTAATTGGCATACGATTGATTTTCTCTGAAATTTCTTTTCTTAAGCTATAAGTTACTTTTTGAGAAACCCCAGACATAATCCATGATTGAATATATGAGAAAACAGCTGAAATGATATAGATTACTAGAAGTAAAATTAAAATTTTACCAATGAAATCATAATCAATATTCATGGTACCTGTTTTCATATACCCCATAACACCTTCAAAAAGTTTTGTTGTAGCCTCTCCTAATATTTTAGGACCTACAATTGAAAATATGGTAGAAGCTACAGCAAAGACCATGACAATACTAATACCAACTTTGAATTGGCTTAAATAACCCATTAACTTTTTCATCGTACCTTTAAAGTCTTTTGCTTTTTCTCCTGGGCCCATACCACCCATTGGTCCATGTCCACCATGTCCACCATGTCCGCCCATTGAACCTTTTCTTTGTGGAGGTTGATGATTTTTACTCATTGTCTAACTCCTCCTTTGATAATTGAGATAATGCGATTTCTTTATAAACCTCGCAGTTTTTAATTAGTTCATGGTGTGTACCTTTTCCTACAATACGTCCACCATCTAATACAATGATTTGTTCTGCTTGCATAATTGAACTAATACGTTGTGCAACTACAAGCATTGTTGTATTGGCCATTTTTTCTTTAAGTGATTTTCTAAGGGCTGCATCTGTTTTAAAATCTAACGCTGAGAAACTATCATCTAAAATACAAATTGGTGCTTTTTTAGCAAGTGCACGTGCAATTGATAAACGTTGTTTTTGACCACCAGACACATTACTTCCGCCTTGTGCAATAGGTGCTTTAATACCTTCTGGCTTAGCTGAAATAAATTCTTTAGATTGGGCAATTTCAATGATTTCTTCAATTTCTTTATCGCTTGCCTCTTTACGACCATATTTTAAATTGCTTTCAATATCTCCTGAGAATAATACTGCTTTTTGTGGTACATAACCTATTTGTTCACGTAAATCATGTTGTTTAAGCTCTCTTACATCGATACCATCAATTGTGATAGAACCTTTTGTAACATCGTAAAATCTAGGAATTAAGTTAATCAGTGTTGATTTACCACTTCCTGTAGAACCAATAAAGGCTGTCATTTCACCTGGTTTAGCGATAAAGCTAATATCATGAAGTACAGCTTCTTCCGCACCTGGGTAAGCAAATTCTACATTTTTGAATTCTACTGTACCTTCAACTGGTGCTCTAAATGATTTTTCTTGTTTTGGATCATGAATAGCAACTTCTGTGTCTAATACTTCTGCTATACGCTTTCCAGAAACAGCTGCTCTTGGAATCATGATAAACATCATTGAAATCATTAAGAAACTCATAATAATTTGCATTGCATATTGGATAAATGCCATCATATCTCCAACTTGCATATTCATGGCTCCTACTTCTTTTGCACCAATCCATACAATAAATATTGATGTAAGGTTCATGATGAGCATCATCGCTGGCATTAAGAATGACATGAGACGGTTAACGAATAAGTTTACACCCATAAGTGATTTATTTGTTTCATCAAAACGATTTTCTTCAAATCTTTGTGTATTAAATGCACGAATAACAAGCATACCTGATAAGTTTTCACGTGTTACTAAATTGAGTTTATCAATAAGATTTTGTACACGTTTAAAACGTGGTAGTGCCAAGCTAAAGAGTACGGCAATAATACCTATTAAAATAACAACTGCTATAGCAATAATCCATGACATAGATGAACTTTTTGAAAGTGCTTTGAAAATACCACCTACACCCATAATTGGCGCATAAAAGATCATACGGATCATCATAATCAGTACTGTTTGTACTTGTGTAATATCATTTGTTGTTCTTGTAATTAAAGATGCTGATTGAAACTTATCAAATTCAATATTTGAAAAACTTTCAACCTTCTCAAATACATCTCTTCTAAGTGCTAAGGCAACCCTTGCTGCAATACGTGCTGCAAAAAGCCCTACAACAACGGCACAAATTGCACTTCCCAAAGAAATAAGAAGCATCATGCCCCCTGTTTTTATAATATAATTTGTATCACCTATACTAATGCCCTGATTAACAATTTTTGACATATAGTCAGGTAATGCCAACTCACACATTGCTTGTGAGAACAGTAATACAATAACAAGAAGTATATGGCCTATATAAGGCTTTAAATACTTAATCAGTTTAATCATCATTAAACCTCCTTAAATTCTAGTCTCTAAAAATGCCTCTTTTCATAATTTCCATTTGGAATTTATAAGATTCTAGGCATTTTTCTTTTTCTATAGTCCCTTTTAAGTAACCGGCTGCGGCACCACATATAATTCCTCGAAGCATCTTTAAAAAGTATTTTATTTCATCTTCATTAGAAATACAAAGCTTTGTAAAATCCATATGTTCTACTAAAACCTGCATACTTGCTGCTAAAGGATGTTTCATACAATTGGGTATCATTTTGTCATGCATTTTTTCATTCATACTTAAAAATACATTTTTGCAAAACTTACGCATCATAGGGTCATCTAAGGCTTCTACACTTTCTTTAAACCAAATTTCAAAAGATGTAAATACATCCCCTTTTTCATTTTCAAGTATGCTTATAAGACGCTCAAAGACATTTTTTCCACCTTCTTCTATAAGGTATAAAAAGATATCATCCTTATCTTCAAAATACTGATAAAAACTACCGCGTGGAATCTGTGCTCTTTTAATAATATTGGCAATAGAAGCTTCTTGTAATGTCATTTCAGAAAACTCCTGTTTAGCTGCCTCTAAAATAACTCTCTTTTTCTCATTTGGTAAATTAAAAAAAGTTTGCTTTGGCATATAATCTCCCTTCCTTACACCTTATCTCATATGTCTTTGATATTCCACAAAAGTGACACACTGTCATATGACGTATTGTCACTTTCATATTATATATGACACTGTGTCATAATACAATATTTATTTTTTTCTTTTTTATGCCATATTTTATTTAATCCTAAATCTAGAAGACTCCTTACGCCATATAAAAAGGCCGTAACACTTTATGTTACGACCTGCTCTATTTATATTTTTATTATCTATAACTTTTTAATCATCATTAGACCTTGATTGTCATCAATTTCTATTTGCTCATGAATACGTGCATGCTCTATATAGAAAATTCCTTTGCCATCTGGTTGATAACCTCTTTTGGCATAAAGCCTTTGTGCTGGTTCATAAGGCTCTGCAAGACCTACACCTACACTACAATATTCACTATGCTGCAAAGCGAGCTTTTCTAACTCATCCATTAAACGCGTTGCAATACCTTTTCGTTTAAAAGCATCAAGTACCTCTATATCTGTAATCTCAGGTATGCCTTCTTCTTGGAATCCTTCATACTCACTTACCCACACAATAGTAGCATATCCTGCTAGCTGTCCTTTGTAATATGCAACAATAGTATTTCTCTTTCCTATACGACTTGCTTTTAAATAGGATGTATAAAGCTGAGTGGTCCCATGGACCTTATTGGCGAAGGCTTCTTCTAATTTTTTACAATCCGCTTCGTCCATTTCTCTCAGTATAATATCCCCTTCTATATCCATTTGTTTCCTCCGTTAATCTTTTATTTAATAGGCTACTTCCCTTATTATACGCTTCACATTATACATATGCAAGTTACTCTTATTTCATGGTAACAAATTTCTCAATAACTTGTGCCACACCATCTTCATCATTAGAGCTTGTAATATAATCTGCTGCTTTTTTTACTTCTTCAAAGGCATTCCCCATAGCAACTCCAAGTCCAGCATACTCTATCATATCTAAATCATTTCCTGCATCACCAATACAAATGATTTCCTCTCTTTTAATGCCAAGATGGTCTGCTAGTGCTTTTACACCTGTAGCCTTACCAGAACTTTTATTTAAAAACTCTAAGAAAAATGGTGCACTTCTTACAACTGTATATTTGTCATAGATCTCTTCTGGAAGTTTTTTGATAGCTACTTCTAATACTTCCTCAGGGTCTATTAACATAATTTTTATAATATCTTCCTCTAAAGAAATTTGACTATAGTCTACTTCATGTACAGGAATACCATTAATACGTCCCTCTAACTGTGAATATTCATTCATTTTAGGTGTGATACAGCCATCTTTTGAAAAAGCATGAATATTTATATCTAACTTTTGTGCCACATCATAAAGATACATTAAATCTGAACCTTTTAAGATACTTTTTGCAATCACTTCCTTTGTATACACATTTTGTACCACACTACCATTATAACTTAGTACATAATCTTCATCTGTACAGAGTCCTAATTCTTCTAAATAGCGATTAAGTCCTTCTATAGGTCTTCCTGATGCTAAAACAACTTTTACCCCTTGCTTATGGGCCATTTGAATGGCAACTTTTGTTCTCTCTGAAACTGTTTTGTCTTCACGTAATAAAGTCCCATCCATATCTACTGCTATTAATTTATACATCTTAATTACACTCCTTACGTATTACTACATTTATTTTATTATAACAGCTTTTTCTACTTTATCTATTGGTGGATTCTACATATTTTTCATCCTCTAGTACAAACCACCCGACTTTTAAGAAACTGCTCTACTTCTCTTCTTTTTTTAATGGGTACCATATAGTCACTTTTTCGTGTCACAATACCTCTTCCTTTATAATTAACTCTTAAAATTAATTTATCTTTCTTTTCATACCATGTAAAATTTACTACTTTCTCAAAACCGATAACTTCTAATTGTCTGCTACTTCTTAATCCTTCCTTGGTCATACACCATCTATGATGTGCAATGTACTCTAGTATATAATATATGCAAATATAAATGGCTACTAAATAGAGCATAATACGTTCATTAAAGCCTTTTGTAAAAGCTCCCCAAATAACAATCACTACAAAACCTATTAAAATAATATTTCCTGCATATCTTAAAGCAACTTCCATGCTACTTTCATCTAAGCCTGAATGAATTACTTTTTCCTTTTCTAATATGTTATAAGTTTTTTGTGCCTTGTGCTTTGTCCCTAATAAGGCTACTAACCATACAGTCATAATCAGTCCAACACCTAGTTCCATTTTTACCTCCCTTGGTACTTTATTTTCCTATTATTTTTAATTATACCTCATCTATATAGTATATAATAAAAATATTGTCAAATAAACAAGAGACCCTATATAAAATTACTGTTACTTTAATTATTCATATGACTTATATATAAATAAAGCGAGAAAACACTACATCATGTAATATTTTCTCGCCTTAGGAATTCTATTTAGATTTCAATCTAATTAATCTATTTAATAAGTACTAACCTAAAACTACTTCAACAATATGTGTTTCCCCATCTTTAAAGTCTGGAATAATATTGCCTTCAATGACTTTACCATCTACTACAAGGCTACTTACCCCACAACTTACATGTGATGGGTTTTTGATGCTAATTTCATATTTGGCACCTTTAAATTCTCTTGTTACTTTATAACCATCCCAAGCTTTTGGAATACATGGGTCTACTTTTAAGCCTGTATAATCAGGTTTAATACCTAGAATCCATTGTGAAATAGTAATAAAGTTCCAAGCAGCTGTTCCTGTAAGCCATGAGTTTTTAGCCTCACCATGTCTTACTGCATCTTTACCAGCTACCATTTGTGAGTAAACATATGGTTCTGTTTTATGAATATCACTGATTTCTTCAAGATATGCTGGTGCAATCTTCTTGTAAACTTCGAAAGCACGGTCACCATGACCAAGTACAGTCTCAGCACATGCAATCCATGGATTATTATGACAGAAGATACCTGCATTTTCTTTGTAACCTGCTGGATATGTAGAGATTTCACCCATTTCTACATAGTATTTTGTAAAGGCAGGACTATTAAGTACGATACCATATTTTGTATCAAGTCTTTCTTCTACTGATTTAAGTGCTTTTTCAGCCTCACCTGTTTCAGCACCAATACCAGCCATTACACAGAAACCTTGAGATTCAATGAAGATTTTACCTTCTTCATTTTCATTACTTCCGATCTTATTACCATAGAAGTCATAAGCACGAAGGAACCATTCACCATCATAACCATATTTAAGTGTATTGGCTTCCATTTCATCTACGTTTGTTTGTGCACGAGCTGCTTCTTCATCTTTGCCAATTTGTTTACAAAGAGCTACATATTCTTTTCCAATCATAACATACATACCTGCAATAAATACAGATTCTGTAGCGCCACCAGCTTGATTTTCTGTTGTTTGGAAAGATTCACCTGGTGTATTTGAGAAACAGTTAAGATTTAAACAATCATTCCAGTCTGCACGACCAATAAGTGGTAAACCATGAGGTCCAAGATTATTTGTTACATGGTCAAGAGATACTTTTAAATGTTCAAATAATGTTGCTTTATTATTTTCATCATTATCAAATGGTACCATTTCATCTAAGATACCGAAATCTCCTGATTCTTTGATATAAGCTGTTGTTCCTAATATAAGCCATAATGGGTCATCGTTGAAACCACTACCGATATCATTGTTACCTTTTTTAGTAAGTGGTTGATATTGGTGATAACATCCACCATCTTCAAATTGTGTTGATGCAATATCAATAATTCTTTCTCTTGCACGTTCTGGAATCTGATGTACAAATCCAAGTAAATCTTGGTTAGAATCTCTGAATCCCATACCACGGCCAATACCAGACTCGAAGTAAGACGCACTACGAGACATATTGAAAGTTACCATACATTGATATGGATTCCAAATATTTACCATACGATTAAGTTTTTCATCATCACTTGTTAATGTATAGTGAGAAAGTAAGCTATCCCAAGATGCATTAAGTTCTTTAAATGCTTCTTCTACACCTTCGTTAGTAGCAAAGCGTGCCATAATAGCTTCTGCTGGTTTTTTATTAATAATACCTTTAGATTCCCATTTTTGGTCATCTGGATTTTCTACATAACCTAATACAAAGATATATGTTTTCTCTTCACCTGGTGCTAAATCAATATTAATTTGATGTGCTGCAACTGGTGACCAACCACTAGCTACTGAATTTTTACATTCGCCATGCATAACACTATCTGGTGCTTCAAATCCATTGTATAAACCAACAAATGAATCACGATCTGTATCAAAACCATTAATTTCTGTATTTACTGAGTAGAAACTATAATGATTTCTTCTTTCTTTATACTCAGTTTTATGATAAATGCTACTTCCTTTAATTTCTACTTCACCTGTACTGAAGTTTCTTTGGAAATTGGTAGAGTCATCTTGTGCATCCCATAAGCAGAATTCAATGAAAGAGAATAATTTAATGTCCTTTGTGCTATTAGATGTATTTTTAACTTTTAATCTATGTATTTCTGCATTAACACCTTTGGGTACAAAAGCAAGTTGTTCTACGCGAATGCCGTTTCTTTCACCTGTAAATATTGAATATCCTAGACCATGTCTACATTCATAAAAAGAAAGTTCTTTTTTGACTGGTTTCCATGTATGTGACCATACATCCCCACCATCATTAATATAAAAATATCTACCACCATTATCAATAGGTACACTATTATATCTAAAACGTGTGATTCTTCTAAGTTTTGCATCCTTGTAGAATGTATAACCACCACTTGTATTAGATATTAAACCAAAAAATTCTTCACTTCCCAAATAATTAATCCATGGGTAAGGTGTTTGAGGTGTTGTAATGACGTATTCACGTCTGTTATCGTCAAAGTAACCAAATTTCATAGACTTTTTATCTCCTTCATTATAGATTTATAAGTTATTCTTCTCTATTCTATTTTCAAAATATTGTAAAGTAAATAGAAAAATTTGCATCTCTTACTATAAAAATTTACACTATGACATCTAACCCATCTATTAAACAAACTCCTGAGAATATTTTAAAATTTTTATTATTTTTTTGCCATGCCACTAAATCCTTATAAAGTTGTGTGATTTCAAAATAACTTTTTGTGTATGCTAATCTAAAACTACCTTCTAACTGTCCTGCAAATAAGCCTTTAGCATTATAATCTCCAAATATATTTACAAAACCCATAGTCAATAGTTCAATTAAATCATGCCCACAGCAAACCTGCCAAAAATCCTCTTCCTGTTCCAACATCATTTTTATTTTCCCAACAATTTCATTAATCTCAAAGGCATTAATTTTTCGTGAGCGTATAAGCACCTGCTTTACTAATTGCTCTATATTTACTTCTAATGTATGCACATCTACAAACAACGTAAAATCTAACATTGAAAAATTAAATCCTAAATTTTCTTGTAAAGAATACCACCTTAAATAGCCTATAATAGCTGCATTTTTAAGCAAAATATATTTTACACGCTCTTGAGACTTCCCCTCAAATCTAGCGTATTTATTAATATTTACATATTCTTTAATCACATCCTCATATGCGGGCGAATCCATAAGCATACATTCTAGATCATGCCCATCTGTCTTAAATAAATTTGAAATCTCTTCCTTGGTTTCTTCTAATCTACTAAAATCTGCATCCACAATACCTATAACACCTTCTACAGCTTCCTCATTACAAGCTACTATACAGGCTTTTACATTCTGCTTACTATCTGCAATGATAATATTACAATTTGTATCATCTATAAACTTACTATATAATCGTAAATCTGTAATACCTTCTACAACCATAAAGCTTTTACTTTTTTTCCCACTACGCAACATTTTAAGCTTTGTGATTAATCTTGTGGCATTTAGGTATCCTTTCATCAGCATTCCTCCAAACCAGTGGTTAAATCCCATCTACCATTAATAATATCTGGTGAATGAGTTGCAATGATTAGTTTCACCCCCGTTAATGCCGCTATTTTTTCCATATCTTCTAAAAAACTTTGTTGCCATGCAATATGCAATGAAATCTCTGGTTCATCAATTAAAATAAGTGCATTCACCTTAGACTTAAATAAAAGTTCAAATATTAAAATAAGCTCATTTTGTTCTCCTGAAGATAAACGATCGGCATGTAACCTACCATTGTAAGGCACCTCAAACGTAAAACCTTCTTCTTGGTTTAAGCACATTTTTTTATAAGCAAATCGTTTATTAATAAGTTCCTGCATCAATTTCATTCTTGGTGCCAGGTCATCAAAAACACTCAGCTTCTTTTTACTCTCTTCTACATATAGGGTTAAGGTTTCTAGTATGTAGTCGGGTGTAGATTCTGTGATTTCTACTACTTGACTGGCACTTGTTAAGAGTAAACCTATTTGCTCTAGTTCCCGTCGTTTATCTTCTAAGACTTTTAACTCATTATTAATCTTTACATAAGATAAGTTTTTCTCTCTTTTCTCCTGGGTAACTACTTGCAAAAGACGTTTTGGAAAATTACGATCTAATTCTTCATTGATCTTCGCTGAACTGGCCAAGGCATTTTTCATTAAACTTTTTAATTCCTTAGCATAACGTAATACAGAGGGCATCATTTCTCCCTGACAATCACCTTCTTGAAGCAGACGATTTGCACGAATCAAATGAATTGGTATCTCTATACGCAGGGCTTCTAACTTTTCCTCTAATTCCTTTACAATACCTTGTTCAATCGGTCTTTTACTTGCAAAGCATTTATAATGTCCTATCTGTTCTTCTTCCACTATAATATATTCTATTTCTTGTACTGTTTGGTCATAATGTTTTATAACTTCTACACTTATATTTTGATCAAAGATAATCTGAAATTTTGTAAAAGAAATTTGTAAAAGCTCGTCTATACGATAATACATCACATAATATATAAGCTTTAATAATGTAGTCTTTCCATAACCATTAGGTGCATGAATAATTTTTATGCAAGCCTCCTCATCAAATGTAATTTCGTAATGATGTAAACCATATAAATTTTTAATTCCTACCTTTGTAATTTGCACCTTTTTAATCATTCCCTTCTATGAATTAATCTTCAACTGGCAAAAATAATATTCTATATACTATTTATATTCTATATTTATATTTTCTTTCCTTACTTACTTCAAATAGTCAGGAAACTTCCCTAAAAAAATAACTGCAAACAATTAAATTGCCTGCAGCCTCAATATACTATTCCTCTACAACTAATGTACCTGCCATCATATCATGTAAAGCTTGTTTTTTCTGTGTCCATCCCGCCATCATATATCCAATCCATAAAATAAGCTGTGAAAGATACTTTCCAAAAAAGCGTCCTGTAGCTCTTCCAAAACCAATACGGTTGCCATCTAAATCTGTTACCCAAATATGTAATGCCATCTTACCTATTGTGCCTTGATATTCTGAACTCTCCATAAATGCTGAATATAACCATCCAAGTAACATACTAAATATAGTAGGTACGAAATTAGGTACATCTTTAAATATTAAAACACAACTTATTAACCCACCTATAATAATCAAAACAATACCATCAATTAAAGCAGCTAAAAATCTTTTCCAAAATCCAGCATACATATTATGAGATTCATAATATGTGTAGTATGAATTACTATTATAGTTTATATTATCCGTTGCTGTTTCATCACTTTGACCTTGATGAACTGTTTTCTCTCCTAAAACCTCTCCACACTGATTACAAAAAACAGCATGCTCCTCACACCATGTACCACATTTTCTACAATACATAAAATCCCCCCTTGATTTCTATGATTTCCTAATACCTCCATTATTCTATACCAAAATGATGTAAGTCTTCAATGATACATTTATTAAATATAGAATTTTTATATTTAATA
>JAZKZQ010000041.1:0-1730 GCA_045612745.1 Cellulosilyticum sp.
AGCGGGCAACGACTTCAAAACGTTCTTGTTTAGTTGTAATTTTTCGTGAGCTCAAAAGCATACTACCTCCTTAAAAATACTTTAAGGACAGTATACTCAAAGATTAGTAAATAAAGTAGGCGTGCTTGATGTGACGCTTACAGTTATAATGTACAACATCACTTTCATACTATGAATAAGTATAGATTTATGATTTTGGAGGTGTAATATGCCTGAAAATACAGATAATACTAGGATGGATAAAGCTAAAGTACTGACGAATACGGTGGGTTTACCCGTAACTAGTGACCTAGCATCTATGACCACAGGTGAAAAGGTAGGTTATACTGTTTTAGCAGATGCTTATCTACAGGAGAAGTTATCCCATTTTAACCGAGAACGTATTCCTGAACGTGTGGTACATGCTAAAGGAGGCGGGGCACATGGTTACTTTGAAGTTACAAATGATTTATCAAAGTATACTAAGGCTAAATTCTTAAATCAAGTAGGTAAAAAAACACCGGTTTTTATGCGATTTTCTACAGTTGGTGGTGAGAAAGGTTCAGCTGATACAGCCAGAGATCCTAGGGGATTTGCAATAAAATTTTATACAGAAGATGGTAATTATGATTTAGTTGGTAATAATACACCTATATTTTTCATACGTGATGGGATCAAGTTTCCTGACTTTATTCATACACAAAAAAGAAATCCACAGACTAATTTAAAAGATCCCCAGATGTTTTGGGACTTTCTTTCTCAAACCCCGGAGTCATTACATCAAGTTATGAGGCTATTTGCTAATTTAGGTACACCAATGGGATTTAGGCATATGGATGGTTTTGGTAGTCATACGTTTATGTGGTATAACGATGAGAGAAAATATGTATGGATAAAATATCATTTCTTAACAGATCAAGGTATTAAAAATTTTACAGGAGCTGAAGCAAAAGCTATGGTAGGAGAAAATCCAGATTATGCAGTAGAGGATTTATATGATGCCATTGAGAGAGGGGATTATCCATCTTGGAGTGTTTATGTACAAATTATGCCACCCCAAGATGCTGCTACTTATAAAATAGATCCTTTTGATGTAACTAAAACTTGGTATGAAGCAGATTATCCATTAATTCCACTGGGTAAACTTGTATTAAATCGTAATCCAGAAAACTTTTTTGCAGAGGTTGAACAAGCAGCGTTTGCACCAAGCCATTTTATACCAGGTGTGTGGACGTCGCCAGATAAATTATTACAAGCAAGACTTATGGCGTATACGGATGCACATCGTCATCGCTTAGGAGCTAATGCAGATTTAATTCCTGTTAATAAGCCAATTAAAAAGATTTATACTACACAAAGAGATGGGAACATGCAAGTAGATGGTAATATGGGGAATGCACCTAATTATTATCCTAGTACTTTTGCGAGCGTAGCAGTTACACCACAGGCAGCACCACCACCTATGCCTGTGGAAGGAGAAATTACCAGACATGTCATTGATTCATCAGAAATAGATTATGTCCAACCAGGTGAATTTTTTAGAGATCATTTAGATGATGATGGAAAAGCACATTTTATTTATAATGTATGTGAAAGTCTACAAAATGCATATCCAGTACTTCAGTATCGGCAGACAGCATTATTTTACAAAGCAGATAAGACAATGGGAGCGCTTATTGCAGAATGCTTAGGACTAGATATGGATGAGGTGAAAAGATTAGCAGCTATGACACAAAAGGAGCGTGTGGCAG
>JAZKZQ010000042.1:0-16826 GCA_045612745.1 Cellulosilyticum sp.
AAAGTAAAATAAGAGGCACTTAAACATGTGCCTCTTAAAAGTAAATATTCTATTTAAAAAAGACTACAGTCAATTTTAGATTCAACGTTTCCTTCTGCAAGGACCCCAAATTCAACACACTGACCATCTGGTATATTTACATTCCATGATAATGGTGTGATGATGTAATAGTCACCACTTTCTTCTACATTAATGTTCCAACTTGAAGAAATTTTTACGTCATTTTTATTTATTTTTAAGCTCCAACCATCCACTGCAGCAGTTGTTTTATTTTCAATTTTAAAGCTAATTTGACTTTCACTGTCCCATGTGTTTACACTATATGATAAATTTAATTTATCTTCTGCATTCTGAGGTGACTTCATTTCAAAACATTCTATATTTGATAACTCTGCTTCAGCTGTTTCAAAAATCCATTGCTGATTTGGATTACCATTATATCCCCATTGACAAACGTTGGCACCCTCATTTTTGTCACAACCACTATTATCTAATACTTTTGTTAATTCACTTGCTTTTGTTGCAATAACATAGACACCATCATTATATTAATTAAGACTACTAAAAGCCATAGACATTTCTATGGCTTTTAGTAGTCTTATATTTAATATTTAACTCATTATTAGAATTCAGCATTACCAGCTGTTCTTGGGAATGGAATTACGTCTCTGATATTTGTCATACCTGTTAAGTACATAATAAGTCTTTCAAATCCAAGACCAAATCCAGCATGTCTTGTGCCACCAAATCTTCTAAGATCTAAATACCACCAGTAATCTTCTTCATTATGACCAAGTTCCGCCATACGTGCAAGAAGTACATCAAGTCTTTCTTCTCTTTGGCTACCACCGATTAACTCACCGATACCTGGTACAAGAAGGTCCATAGCAGCTACTGTTTTTTGATCTTCGTTCAGTCTCATGTAGAATGCTTTGATTTCTTTTGGATAATCTGTTACGAATACAGGTTTTTTGAAGTGTTCTTCTGATAAATAACGTTCATGTTCTGTTTGAAGGTCACATCCCCAGAATACTTCGTAATCGAACTTTTTACCACTATTTTTAAGAATTTCAATAGCCTCTGTGTAAGTTACACGACCGAAGTCTGAGTTTACAATAAGGTTTAATCTATCTAAAATACCTTTATCTACAAATTGGTTGAAGAATTGCATTTCTTCTTTTGCATTTTCTAATACATAGTTAATAACGAATTTAACCATATCTTCTGCTAAACACATATCATCTTGTAAATCAGCAAATGCGATTTCTGGTTCAATCATCCAGAACTCAGCAGCATGACGTGGTGTATTTGAATTTTCAGCTCTAAATGTTGGTCCAAATGTATAAACATCTCTAAATGCCATAGCAAATGTTTCTGCTGACAGCTGACCTGATACTGTAAGGTTTGCCATCTTACCGAAGAAGTCTTCTTTGAAATCCACTTCACCTTGTTCATTTCTTGGTGGGTTAGCTGGATCTAAAGTTGTTACTCTAAACATTTCCCCTGCACCTTCACAGTCACTTGCTGTAATAAGTGGTGTATGTGCATATACAAAGTTTCTTTCTTGGAAGAATTTATGAATTGCATAAGCTGCTAAAGAACGTACTCTAAATACTGCACCAAATGTGTTTGTACGTGGTCTAAGATATGCAATTTGTCTTAAATACTCAAATGAGTGTCTTTTCTTTTGAAGTGGATATTCTGGTGGACAGTCACCTTCGACAATGATTTCAGTTGCTTTAACTTCAAAAGGTTGTTTTTGATTAGGTGTAAGTACTAAGTTTCCTGTTACAATAATTGCTGCACCTACACCTAATTTAGCAATATCTTTAAAGTTTGATAAATTTTCTTCAAATACAATTTGTAATGATTTGAAGAATGTCCCATCATTGAGCTCAATGAAACCAAATGTTTTTGAATCTCTAACTGTTCTTACCCAACCAGCTACTGTGATTTGCCCCTCTGTAGCACCTTGCTGATAAAGACTTCTGATTGATGTTGTTTCCATGTCTTTCAACTCCTTAAAATTAAAAATTCTTCTACTCTATCACATCTACTCCTAGATTGATTGTACCAAAAATTATCTCAAATATAGCTATACCTTGATGATGCTTTATTAATGCGATAAATATTCAACAACTTACCAAATTAATAAAGGCTTCGTCCCTTCTATACTCCAAATAGAAGGGACGAAGCCTTTCACTCCGCGTTACCACCCTAGTTAATCACCTTAGGTGATTCACCTCATATAAGATATATCGGTCTCTCCCGGCTAAGCCTACTCATATATACTTTCGGTTAGCAACTCCAAGATGTTCTTCACATTTGCCATCTACTAGGTTTCCACCATCCCCAGCTCTCTGAAAGACTTATACAATGCTACTCTTCTTTTCATCGTTTATAACTATATTTAACTGCTTAACATTATATGGATTTTCAGTTATTTTGTCAAGTCACCTTATAAATTGACTTTAACTGCGTCCCCTCATCACTTCATATAAACAAATTGATGCAGCAACAGATGCATTTAAAGACTCACACCCACCAGGCATTGGAATAATAATATGATTATGAGCAGCTGCCTTTACTTCATCTGAAATACCATTTCCTTCATTTCCGATAATAAGTGCTACACCTTTTTCAAACTTTGTCTCATAAATAGATTTTGCTAGCTCACTTAAGTGAGTTGCATAAGTTGTAACACCCACCTTTTCCATCTCTTGTAAGTACGCTGTAATCTCCTCATCTAGAATAACTGGCACATGGAAAAGTGAACTCATTGTGGCACGTACTACCTTAGGGCTATATAAATCTACAGTTCCCTTTGTAAGAAATACGCCATCTACGTTAAAAGCATGTGCTGTACGTATAATCGTTCCCAAATTCCCTGGATCCTGTAAGTTCTCCAAAATAAGATAAAAACCATCTTTTTTTAGTGTCATTTGGTCTAATGAATGTTGTGGCATCTTTACTACCGCCATAGCACCTTGTGGTGACTGCGTTTCACTTATGGCTTTATAAATCTCCTCTGTTACTACAATCCACTTAGCTACATCTAAATTTTTAATTTCATCAGATTTGATATCTGGTGTTGTAATATAATGTACTACTTCTATAGAAGTAGGAATTTCATTCACTGCACGAATGCCTTCTACAACAAATAATCCTTGCTTCTTACGTGCACTTTTTTTCTTTTGTAACTGCACAATGTTTTTAATAAGTACATTTTGCATACTTGTAATTAATTTATTAGTCATATCTCTTTGCTTCTAACTCCTGTAATGATTTATTGGTACCAACTACAACCAGCTTATCTCCTTCACTTAATCTATATTCTGGTTCTGGAGAAATATTGATTTCATCACCATGTTCAATGGCAATAATATTAATACCATATTTAGAACGTACATCTAAATCTATAATGGTATGTTCTGCCCATTCTGGTAAAATAGCTACCTCCATAATACTATAATCCTTAGATAGTTCGATATAGTCAATAATATTACCAGAAATAAGGTTTGCAGCAATTCTACGTCCCATTTCATGTTCTGGTAAAATAATACGATCAGCACCAACCTTTTTTAAAATACGCTGATGAATTTCTGTTCCTGCCTTTGCCACAACATAGGGAATACCCAGCTCTTTAAGTAACATTGTAAGCATAATACTTGCTTGCATATCCTTTCCAATGGCTACAACAGCTACATCAAAGTTACGAATACCTAGTTCCTTTAAAACATCTGGATCTGTCGCATCTGCTCTTACTGCATGTGTTACAAATGGTGCAATGTCTTGTACCACTTCCTCTTTTCCATCTACTACCATTACTTCATAGCCTGATTCTGCTAAAGCCATAGAAAGACTGCTACCAAATCTACCTGCTCCAAATACTACGTATTGTTTTGCTTTCATACAATCTCCTCCTCTATCCAACCATAACCTTTTCTTCTGGATATTCTATAATTGCTTTATTCTTATCTTGTTTAATCATTAATGCCACTGCAATAGTAATAGGACCTAATCGTCCTATAAACATAGCTATAATAATCACAATTTTTCCTATAAGGCTCAAGCGAGATGTAATACCTAATGTAATACCTACTGTTGCAGACGCCGATACTACCTCATACAAAATCTCCATAAGACTAAAGCTCTCTGAGAAAGAAAGTATCATAAGCATTACTGTAATAACACAACCTGCAATCATTACAATTGTAATAGAACGTCTAATGATTTGTCTTGGAATTCTGCGTTTAAAAATCACCGTTTCATCTTCTCCTTTTAAGGTGGATAAGGCGCATAGAATAATGACCCCTACTGTAACTGTTTTTATACCACCTGCCGTACCTGCTGGTGAACCACCAATGAACATTAAAATAATAGTCATTAACTTAGAACCATCTGTCATAGCTGCTAATGGTAATGTATTAAATCCTGCTGTACGGGTTGTAACAGATTGAAACATAGCTGCATAAAGTTTTTCCTTTAATAATAGGTTACCAAATGTGGCAGGATTACTCATCTCTGCAAAAAAGAAAAATATAAATCCTCCTATTAGAAGAATTATTGTAATAATCCAAACCAATCGGCTATGCAAACTCATTTTATGAAATGCTTGCTGCCATTTACACCCCTCTTTAATTTTGGCATGAATAGCATTATAAGTATCTATCCATACCGTAAATCCAAGACCACTAATAATGATAAGACTCATAATTGTGAAATTAATCAGGGTATTCCCTACATATGGTGTTAAGCTACTATCACCAACGATATCGAATCCTGCATTACAAAAAGCAGAAATGGAATGAAAAATACCATATATAATGCCCTTCCCAAAACCGTATTCTGGGATAAATGCAAAGGATAATAAAAGTGCACCTATTCCTTCTACCAAGAACGTTCCTATTACAATATATCTAGTAAACTTTACAATACCTGCCGTTGTATTAAAATTCAACGCCTCTTGCATAATAAGTCTATTTCTAAGTGTAATTCTACGACCTAATATAATAAATAGCATACTAACTAATGTCATAAACCCGAGTCCACCAATCTGTATGCAAAATAAGATGATAACCTTCCCAAACACAGACCAATGTGCCAAAGTATTTACTACAACAAGCCCTGTTACACACACTGCTGATGTAGCAGTAAATAATGCATCAATAAATGGTGTACTTGTCCCTTCATTACTGCTTAGAGGTAGCATGAGTAGTAAACTGGCGATTAAGATTAGTACCAGAAAGCCTACAACAAGTATTTGTGAGGGGCCTAAATGAGCAGTAATAATATTACTTCGATTTTTCTTTAAAAATCCAAGACTTTCATGCTGTTTCATCTTTTTTCTCCTTAGACGCATTGAATAAATTTTATTGTATATGATTATCTTTAAAATTTCTACCCTATTCATTTAATTCCTATTTTAAAATAAAGAACCTCGGTTACACTTAAATGCAAAAAAGGGGAAACCAAATTGGCTCCCCTTTTTACTATAAAAAATAAATTATACTAATAATTTACTTACTTCATACATATAAGCATCAATATCTTTTTTCATTTGAAGTGCTTCATTAATGTCAAAGTCTACATATTCGCCTTTTACATAAGCTACAACACGTTTTGCTTTGCCTTCACATAATAAATCAACTGCTTTAGCACCCATCATTGCTGCATGTATACGATCCACTGCTGTTGGTGAACCACCTCTTTGAAGATGTCCTAAGATAGTTGCACGTGTTTCAATACCTGTTACTTCTTCTACTTTCTTAGCAAGTGCTTCACTACCGCCAATACCTTCTGCAACAATAATCATACAGTGTTTTTTACCATTGCGTTTATTTTCAAGGATAGTTTTAATAATTTCTTCTTCTGATGGTTTCCCTTTCTCAGGAATGAGTACCATTTCAGCACCTGAACTGATACCACACCATAATGCAATATAACCTGCATTTCTACCCATTACTTCAACTATAGAACATCTTTGATGTGATGTAGATGTATCTCTAATTTTATTAATAGCATCCATTGCAGTATTTACTGCTGTATCAAAGCCAATTGTATATTCCGTACAAGCAATATCAAGGTCGATTGTTCCAGGGATACCAATTGTATTAATACCTAAGTTAGCAAGCTTTTCTGCACCTTGGAAAGAACCATCTCCACCAATGACAACAAGTCCATCAATACCAAATACTTTACACATCTCAGCACCACGCGCTTGACCTTCTGGTTTTACAAATTCAAGACAACGTGCTGTTTGAAGGATGGTTCCTCCTCTTTGTACAATATCAGATACACTTCTTGGGGTTAACTCAACAACGTCACCTGAAAGTAATCCGTTGTAACCTTTGTTAATACCCATTACCTTTAAACCACGTGCTGTAGCTACACGAACAACTGCACGAATAGCAGCATTCATACCTGGTGCATCACCACCACTTGTTAAGACACCAATTGTTTTTATTTTATCACTCATGAAATAACCCCCTTATGGTTGTTGTTTGACAACTCGCCAACTATATCTTTTTTGCTAAACTATTAATCAAATTTGAACTGAATTATAATCTTATCAAGTTCACCTTAATCTCTAGCCAAATCATGTGTTTAACCTACTTTATTTTACTTAAATTGTAGGTAAATAGCAATAGTTTTTGACTATTTTTTAACAATAATATACTTTTCATCAATTAAATGAGTTAACTCTTTTATTAATACTTCATTAATTGTAACATTGTACTTATTGGGAAAAGGCTTTCTTGTACCATCTTCAGTATTTTCTACTATAACCTTAGTGTTTCCACTATGCTTCGTAAATATGTGTAAAAGGGCATTTCTTACTTCTGGTGTTCTCAAATCTTCATCTAAGCGTAATAAAATATGTGGTTCATCACAACCAGGGTCTAAAATATTCTCTAAAGTCGTTAAATCATCAGCAAGTATTACAGCATTTGTTTCTTCCTTAATAGAAACGTGGCCTTTTATTACAAATACACGCTCTTCATTAATTTTAGTAAATTTTTCATATAAATTTGGAAATACAATTACTTCCATAGTCCCTACTGTATCCTCTAGTGTTAAGAAGGCCATCTTTTTATTCATTTTAGTAAAAATCACTTTCTTTTCTACTAAAATCCCCCCTACCACAGCAGCTTGACCATCTACTACATTATCCTCTTCATCTTCTTTAATAATGAGCTGATTGCTTTTTAGTGTAATATAGTTTTCTAAAGTATCTCTTACCTTATCTAGTGGGTGACCACTTAAATAAATGCCCATGACTTCTTTCTCATAATTGAGTAAGTCCTTACTATCAAATTCAGGAATATTAGGTAAGTGATCCTTATCCTCTACCGCTTCATTACCTCCTAGACCAAAGAAGTCCATCTGACCACTAATATTATTTTTACGGCTTAAGTTAATGCCATCTGCAATTTGTTTGTACACAGCCATATACTGACTACGTTTACCACCTAATTTGTCAAAAGCACCTGCTAATATTAAACTTTCAATGCTTCGTTTATTTGTATCCTTACTTTCCATACGATTATAGAAATCCGTTAGACTCTTGAAATTACCCATTTTCTCACGTTCTTCTACAATACGATCAATCATATTTTTCCCTACATTTTTAATAGCAGCAAGACCATAAATAATATGCCCATCCTTGGCGTCAAAGAACGCATGTCCTTCATTAATATCTGGTGCTAATACCTCAATTCCCATTTTACGGCAAGTATCCATATACCCTGTGATTTTTGAAGAGTTCTCCATAACAGATGTCATAAGGGCTGCCATAAATTCTACCTTGTAATATGTTTTTAAATAAGCTGTTTGATAAGCCACTACAGCATAAGCTGCAGCATGAGATTTGTTGACAATGTTTTATAAATAGGCTCTTTATCCTATTCAACTCTTTTCTATGAGAAACACTGGACTATATCACTACCTACCGAATAATATATAAATCTATTATTAACCTTTTCAGTTACCTTTCACGGTTTAGGTACAGGATTTCGTGCGAAGTTTTTATTGGTTTTATTCCTTCGTAGTCTCTGAACCTTTCACCCTACCTTTATACCATTTGGGCGAAGTGGCTGCCTATGATTGTCACACATATAATATTGTTACTTTACCAAAGCCATTATACTTTGCCCTCATGTGTGTTACCACCATAAGTTAGTAATTATATGTTATGTGAGTTCCCGGCAATTAACCCTGTTTTCGATAGCCATTTCTGACTAAAGGCACTCAATATATTTATCCCAAATATTTTTCTTTCGCTTTAAAAATATAGTAGCATCTTCATACATTAGTCTATAAATATTTTTTATCTGTACATTAGATTGTACTCTTAAATATTCTAATCCTTCTGTTTTACTTTTGCTTATAGCATACTTTGTAATATTAAATTCACTGATAAATTCTTCTATTAATCCTGGTGTAGCTATTAAACACATAATTAAAGAATCATATTTATATATTTTATCTCTATATTTTCTATTTTTCACAGTATGAGTTATGGAACCATCACCATCAAAATATCCTCTAAAAAAATGTCTCTGTAAGGGTTTAGGAATATCTATTCTTTAATCTTGAGTTAATGTTATATTCCTTCATCAAAGTATTTAACACCCTTTTAGAAACACCTAATAATACCTGTAACTCATTAAATTTCAAATCTTTTTTCTCATAATATAAAGATATAATATATTCTTTTTCTTCTCTAGTTAATTGACTGTATGATTTATTTAGTTTTATTATTTCTATCTCCACACAACTCCTCTATGTGAAGTGCTACTTAATAAATATATTCTTATATTAATGCATATTTTGCAAAATCTACCATCTCATCAAATATCTTATTCGCTATATCTTCTGGAATACCATTTGCTACACAGCCTGGTACAGTGTCACCATCTCCATGTAAGAAAATCTCACGCTCTTTATTCATGACATCAATTTTCTTTTTCCCCATGGCACGTCTTAGAAGGTCACTTCGTCCTAAGCTATATCCCGCAAGGTCTCTAACGATTTGCATTACTTGTTATAGTGATAGGTAAGCCTTTGACATATCAGTGCTTTTTTGATATTTATCTCCAGCTTTTCCCCCACTCCACACCGTGCGTGCAAGTTTCCCTGCACACGGCGTTCCATCGTCATAACTTTTATTCATTCTAATCAAACAACCCAAAACTTTTAATTACTGTTTCATTTTGTGCCATTATCCCAATAAAAGATTTATCGTTCAGACATATACTTCTCAATTTCACTTGAAGTTAATTTTCTTACATCAGTATTAGGATATTCTTGATATTCTCCCACAGAAAATATCGGTTTCATAAGCCTGCAAACTTTATCTCTATTTTTCTTTAAGAATAGTTCTAAGTCTTGTATATCCTTAAAAATCTTATAGGATATTCTTCCTTTACCATTCTCTATCTCATAGATCCCACAAGATTTCTTTGTGCTATAATCAGCCGTTCTCAAATACAATTTTGCATTCTCCAGTGACTTAAACGGGAACTGCCATCTTTGCAATCCCCTTTTAAAGTCACTTTCAATACATATACATCTCCCACAAGTTCCACAAATATATTGTGTATGACTCTCTAAACACTCAATGGGCTTTAGTAACGGCGTGATTCTATTATTATCTGCATAACACTCTTGGCACATTCACTTATCATCTCCTATCTCATTTAAGTTTTATTATATCATATACTCAATTTAACAGAAGATAATAACTTATACACTAAACAGACAATCTGTAAGGTTTATTCATAATCATAACTAAGATTAAGGCTCTGTTTTTGCTTTACTATAATTGGTAGTTCCAGTAGTTGTCTTAGTCTATTAACCTTTCTTAATTCAGTTTGTTTTAGGTGTAACAAATCAATGTAGTATTTAATGATTTCAAGTTCTTTTGCATGTAATAGTTTGTGTACATCGCTATCTACGAGAACAAGATTTGAATATTCATCAGTACCACCCTTATGCTTGGCTTTCTTATGATGGCAGTGTATTTCATCGGTATGTGTAAATTCCTTACCAGTAACATAACACTTTCCCCATTGGGCACTATATAATGAAATTCTGTTATCATAGTATTCAATGCTACTATTACCTATCTTTTGGCTCATGAGTTGATACATGAGGTTATAATTAATTCTTAACTTATCATGTATTATTTGCCTACCCTCCACTGTGTAAGGGCATATCTTACGATTGAAAGCTATAGGATTCTTAAACTGAACATAGTAGATTGGATAGATAGGTTCTCTTGTCCCTGCTATATACCTAAGGGATTGTGATTTTCCATATCTTTTCTTTTCTATATCCGTTAAAGTTCTACCTTGTTTCACAAGTCGATTTCCTCTTTGTGTGTTCAGTCTATTGTACATAATTCAGTAGTTTCTCTGCTGAATTCTACTCAAATCACTTGCTACATTGGTAGCAATACGATAATAATTTTGAATTCCTATCACCATAGAATTATAAATAACAACTTCCTTTGCTTCTTTATCTGAACCTTGATAACTACAAAATATTTTTACTTGATTTGCTAACTTTTCTCCCTTATCTCTAAGGGCTTTTTGACTAATATGTGAATCTACAACATACTTTAAACTTCTTTTCTTTTTATGAACTTTAATACTGAATCCTAAGAATTCCATACTTCTTTTCCTCACATCAACAATTCGAGTTTTTTCCTGTGAAATATCTAACTTTAATCTTTCTTTTAACCATTTTTCAATGGCTATCTTAGATTTTTCCACATCTTGTTTATTCTTACAAAAGATACGAAAGTCATCAGCATATCTCACTATCCACATTTCTTTCAAATTTGTAGACTCTCTCATTGCTCTGTAACCATGTCCTCTATCAACTGTTCCATTTTTCTGTGGTCTTTGACTATAGTTGTCAGTCACTTTGCTATATTGCCATTGACTTTCAACCCAATGGTCTAACTCATTTAGAACGATATTTGCGAGTAGTGGAGATAAAATCCCACCTTGCGGTGTCCCTTTATCTGGTTTTATCAAACTGCCATCTGGCATTTTGATAGGAGTTTCTAAAATTCTTCGGATAACGTAGATTAACTCTTTATCATGAATTCCTAACGCCCATATTTGTTTAATAAGTTTACTATGGTCAACATTATCAAAGAAACCTTTTATATCGAATTCAATGACCCAATGTAAATTGGACATTTGCAGCATTCGATAGGTTCTTGATATTGCATGTTCAACCGATCGATTAGGTCTAAATCCATAACTATTATCAGAAAACTTTGCTTCGCAAATAGGTTCCATAACTTGTTTAATACACTGCTGAACAAGTCTATCCCATATACACGGAATACCCAGTGGTCTTATCGTTCCATTTGGCTTTGGAATTTCTTTTCTTCTAACAGCTTTTGGCCTATAGCCATGTTTACTTCCTCTTAAAATATATCTTACCATCCGAATCACTTCATCTGGCTGCATTCTTGCTATATCATTAATATTCCTTTTATCAGTACCGGGAGTAATGCTTCCCCCATTGGTTTTGATATTCCGATAAGCAAGTAAAATATTATTCTCACTAAGGATAATATCCATGAGCTTGTGAAATTCAGAGTTCTTTTTACTTTTATCATAAAGTTCATCAAATACATTTTGCATGTCATAGTATTCATTATGTCTCAAACTGTCAATACAATTTCTTGTGTCTTTAGGCATAGGGCTCTCACTTCCTTTCGAGTAGCTGAAAGTGAGCCTTTTTAGTCATACACGAAATCCCTATTGTGTTTGAATGAATGAATTTAATAATTAAATTTGTAAAAGTTATAACGACTTGTGCCCATTCCTCCATCTTCATTACAAAGACTTCTTTGGTTCGAACACTACTTTTCAGCATTGGTTAGGCTACTTATTATTCTTCGTCAGCTTATATTTTCAAAAAGAATAATATTCTTTGAAAATACCCAATACCTTTCCTCGTTCCAATAATTTCTATCTGTACATGATACCCTTAGGTGCTCAATATAAGCCTGTTAGCTTGGATGTGCCTGTAACACAACATAGTCTTTCATAACCAAGATTTTTACTCAACTACACTAACACTGTTTCAAACAGCCCCACATGTTTCCATATAGTCGTATATAGACCCTTTAAATTCTCGAGTTCGTCAGTCCTAAAGGACATACTCACCATAGGTATTTTATAGACTTCCGGCATATTACAAATCTTATCTTATACTTTAATCTTTCATGACGGGCGGGCTCTGGCCTCTTTTGTACCAATCTTACTTGATTATTTCTTTGACTTAGACTTACTTCTGCCGACTTCACCGAGCTTCTGACACTTGGAGTTTTCTCATATAATGCCAGTCGGAGTATTAAAGAGTAGGTTTCAAAGCGTTACCTTATCATTCCCTACTTCGAAATTATTAGTTCTCCATCATTTATTCAAATGATGTGCTTAGCCTTTGTTAATTTAAGCTAAGAACGAGTCGCACCTTGATATACAATACATCCGTAAGTATTTACCAAAATAGGCTCTAGTGCAGGATGTGTATACGTAATATTATGCATATCTTCTTTACCTGCAATATACTTAGGAATAAAATCCATTGGGCCTGGACGATACAGCGATACACCGGCAATAATATCCTCTAAGCAATTTGGCTTAAGTTCCTTCATGAAGTTTTTCATCCCAGCACTTTCTAACTGGAAGATTCCTTCAGTATTTCCTGATGCAATGAGCTCATATACCTTAGGGTCTGCATCATTAATATGGTCAATATCTATTTTAATACCATGATTTTTTTCAACTAGCTTTACAGCATTGGAAATAACTGTAAGGGTACGAAGCCCTAAGAAATCCATTTTTAAAAGGCCTAACTCCTCCAATGTTGTCATAGTATATTGGGTTGTCACTGCACCATCACTAGCACTTAATGGCACATATTCCATAACAGGTCTATTAGAAATAACAACCCCTGCTGCATGCATAGAAGAATGTCTTGGTAAACCTTCTAATTTAATAGATGTATCAATTAAATACTTAATTTGTTCATCACTTTCATATAAAGCTTTAAGATCAGAGTTCATTTCTAAAGCTTTCTTAATAGTAATTTTAAGTTCATTTGGAATCATCTTGGCTACTTTATCAACTTCTGCATAAGGCATATTAATGGCACGCCCTACATCACGAATAGCTGCTTTAGCTGCTAATGTTCCAAATGTAATAATTTGTGAAACTCTATCTACCCCATATTTACGAATAACGTAATCTATAACTTCTTGACGTCTTTCATAGCAGAAGTCAATATCGATATCAGGCATGCTGACACGTTCTGGATTTAAGAAGCGCTCAAAAAGTAATTGATACTTAATTGGATCTATATTGGTAATCTCAAGGGTATACGCTACAATACTTCCAGCAGCTGAGCCACGACCTGGTCCTACTGGAATCCCCTCATCTTTGGCATATCGAATGAAGTCTCCTGTGATTAAGAAGTAATCTACAAATCCCATTTGAATAATAATGCCTAATTCGTACTCAAGACGTTCTTCTAACTCCTTGGTCACTGGATTATAACGTTTGTGAAGCCCTGCATAACAGAGTTCACGTAAATACTCCTCAGCTGTTTTGCCATCTGGTACATCAAATTTAGGTAACTTCAGTTCATGAAATGTAAAACTCACATTACAGCGCTCTGCAATCTTTGTCGTATTTGCTAATGCTTCTTCCGCATAAGGGAAAAGCTTGGCCATTTCTTCTGGGCTTTTAAGATAAAATTGTCCGCCCTCATAAATCATACGGTCTTCATCTGCCATAGTTTTACCTGTTTGAATACAAAGAAGTACTTCATGCGGATTAGCATCCTCATCTTTAATGTAATGAACATCATTGGTAGCAACTAAAGGTATGCCTAACTCCTCTGCTAGGCGTAAGGTAAGCTGATTTACCTTTTGTTGCTGTTTCATCCCATGGTCTTGAATTTCTAAGAAGAAATTTCCTTTTCCCATAATTTCCTCTAATGTGATTGCCATTTCCTTAGCCGCATCATACTCATCATTTAAAAGCTTACGGCTTACTGGTCCTGCAAGACATGCCCCCAAAGCAATGAGGCCTGTATGATTTTCCCGTAAAAGGTCTAAGTCAATACGTGGTCTACGATAAAATCCTTCTGTATAAGCTAGAGATACCATTTTGATAAGATTTTGATACCCCTCATTATTTTCTGCAAGTAATACGAGATGATAGGACCTAGCATCAATAGGTTCCTTATCGAAACGGGTACGGGCAGCTACATATACCTCACATCCAATAATTGGCTTCACACCTTTTTCCTTTGCTGCCTTATAAAAATCAATCACGCCAAACATTGCCCCATGATCTGTAATGGCAATGCTCTCCATACCAAGTTCTTTTGTACGATCTAATAAGTCCTTAATCTTAGCAGAACCATCTAGAAGGCTATATTCGGTATGCACGTGAAGATGGGTAAATTTACTCATATCTCTCTCCTTTCCTATGTGCTTTTAATGCATTTAATTTATTCATTAAAACTCACAGTACTTACTGTAAATTGCTGTGCTTTAGCGTTTATTTTTAAGTTTTTGCCTACACTTTTAGCGTTCTCATTATAGCACACTTAATAAGGATGATGCACCTTAATTCCCCTTCCGCTTATTCCCATATAACCTTCCTAGTATCTATATATAAATCTCATCTAACCTATACATAAGCTTCTAATCATTAAATGTAATCTTTAATCTCAAATTCTTATGTTCAATCTCTTGTCCATTAACATAAAGCTTTTTACCATTTTCACACTGACACATTATCTCAATTTCTTCTTTTGCCATACCTTGATGCCTTCTGTGAATATCTACCTTTACAATGTCTTCATTACTAATGCGGATTTCATATAAATTAAACATACCTTCTTGATACTCAAAACCATCTCCTGCGTCTTCATAATGTAAATAAGCTGAATTACCTTTCTCTTTCCCTAAATAAATCTCAAAGGTTTGATGATTTGTCTCAAGTTCACCAGTATAATTCTGTACCTTACTTGTTACTAAGATACTATTGGCCTTTACATATAAAGGACATACATCAAGAGGTGTTTCTTTAATAATATACTGACCACCTTCATATTCTTCTTTTGTCCAATAATCTATCCAGTTATCTCCTTTAGGTAAATATACCATACGTGCCTTACTACCTTGTGTAACTACTGGTGCGACTAAAAGATTATCCCCACATAAAAATTCATCATTTATTTCATAAGTATTCTCATCTTGCTGATAATTAAACATAAGTGGTCTAATAAGTGGACTACCATTTTGGCTAGCTTGCCACATCATATCGTACATATATGGCATAAGGTGATAACGTAGTTTAATATATTTACGATTAATCTCCTCTGTTTGTGCATCAAAAGCCCAAGGTTCTTGATCTCTTGTACCCATACAGGAATGATTCCTAAAGAGTGGTGTAAATGTGCCTACTTGTACCCAGCGACTTAAAAGTTCACTACTACAATCAAAGCCAAAACCACCTACATCTGTTCCACAAAAAGCCATTCCACTAAGGCCTAAGTTCATAAGCATTGGCAAACTCATACGTAAATGTTCCCATGTACTTTGATTATCACCAGTCCACACTGTACTATACTTTTGAGAACCAGCATAACATGCTCTTGTAACAATAAATGGTCTCTTTTCAGTATGCTTACGTAATCCTTCATAAGTTGCTTTTGCCATGAGATGACCGTACACATTATGTACTTCCTTGTGCTGCACTAAAAGACCATCTTCATTAAACATCACGTCATCAGGTAATGGCCCCTTAAAACTAGCTGGTTCATTCATATCATTCCAGATGCCACTCACCCCAGTATTTACCATACGTTCTTGTAAATCTCCCCACCAAGCTCTTACCTTGCTATTTACAAAGTCAGGATATACAGAATCCCCTGGCCAAACTTCATTATGATAAACTGCACCTTCTTCATCTTTGGCAAAATAACTATTTTTTAAACCTTCTTGGTACACATCATACTTTTCATCTGCTTTTACACCAGGGTCGATAATAGTCACTACTTTAAAGCCCATCTCATTAAGTTTCTTGATCATAGACTCTGGATTTGGAAAACGTTCATTGTTCCAAGTAAATACACGATAACCATCCATATAATCAATATCTAAGTATAGTGTATCACAAGGAATATCTTTCTCTCTAAAAGCATGTGCCACTTCCATTAAACGCTCTTCACTTTCATAAGACCAACGGCACTGCTGATAACCTAAAGTCCAAAGTGCAGGTAAGGGCATTTTTCCAGTTAAACTTACATAACTAGCTACCACATCTTTAACCTCTGGTCCATTGATAAAGTAATAATCTAAATTCCCATCCACTGCAGTAAAGTAATAATACTCTCTATTGTCACGCCCTAGGTCAAAATGTGTTTCAAAGTGATTATCAAAGAAAAGCCCATAAGCTTCTTTATGATTTAAGGCAATTAAAAATGGAATACTTTTATAAAGTCTATCAAAAGTTTCACCATGAGGACTTGGATTATCTGTATTCCAGTTGACTAAATGTGTCTCCCTTTTATTCAAATGCCCCGTATGCTCACCTACACCATAAAACTTCATCTCAGGTGTAAGTTGTTTTCTGACACATACGCTATATTGGGTATCCTCACCGAGATCATGTCCTTCAGCTTCTGCTAAACTATAATCTGCACTTCTTCTCACAAAGCCTTTTCCTTCACCTGTGTAATCTCCACAAATCAGCCTACCTTCATGATTATAAATATCAACT
>JAZKZQ010000043.1:0-23021 GCA_045612745.1 Cellulosilyticum sp.
TGGTGCTTTTTGTGCTGCCATGGATATTGATGAAGCTGATGCTCTATTTCATTATGTATATTCTCAGGCTTCTGCCATTGTCACTACTTGTGTTAAAAGTATTCCTCTCAGTCAAACAGATGGCCAAAAAATATTGTCCTCTAGCTTTCCTCTATTACACCAGCTCCTTGAGCAGGTAATGGAACTTAAACCAGAGTGGTATGGTTGTAGTACCCCTGGCTTTGATATCCGTTGTATGCAACATGAATGTCTCTATTCAAGAATTTATATGTCCTAATATATTTATATATTTATATATTTATATACCTTAATAATAGAAAGGTGATTCATTATGTCTTATGTTAAAATTGGCGTTGCTGGGCCTGTAGGTTCAGGTAAAACAGCTCTTATCGAAAAATTAACACGAAAACTCAGTAATATCTATAGTATTGGTGTTATTACAAATGATATTTATACCAAAGAGGATGCAGAATTTTTAAGTAAAAATAGTGTTCTTCCTATCGAAAGAATTATAGGTGTTGAAACCGGTGGTTGTCCTCATACAGCTATTCGTGAAGATGCTTCTATGAATCTAGAAGCTGTAGATGAAATGATTAAACGTTTTCCTGATATTGAATTATTATTTATCGAAAGTGGGGGCGACAATCTTTCAGCTACCTTTAGCCCTGAATTAGTAGATGCAACTATCTTTGTAATTGACGTAGCTGAAGGTGATAAAATTCCTCGTAAGGGTGGACCTGGTATTACACGTTCTAACTTACTCGTTATTAATAAAATCGACCTAGCACCTTATGTAGGCGCTGACTTAAAGGTTATGGAAAGAGATGCAACAAAAATGCGTGGTGACAAACCTTTTATCTTTACTAATATTCGTGGTGAAGAAGGCATTGATGAAGTTATTAAGTGGATTAAACACAATGTACTATTAGAGGAGTGTTAAATGAACAATAAATTTGGAAAAACTTCAAAAGTTATGTTAAAAGCGGGGGTACGTAATAATCAAACGTTCCTTCAAGATGTATTTTTTACTGCACCCTTCAAGATTATGCACCCCTTTTATGAAAATCAAGATTTTATGACCGTTATGTGCCTTACTGCTTCAGCTGGTATTATGGCTGGTGATGAACAAGATTTTACCATTTCCCTAGATGAGGGTGCCAAACTAGAATTTGTCTCTCAATCCTATGAAAAAATTCATAAAATGGATTCTGGCTCTGCAAAAAGAATTACTAATCTTGATATCGCCAAAAATGCTTTTCTTTACTACAATCCTCTTCCTACTCTTCCTTTTAAGGATTCTGCTTTTACAAGTGAGTTAAATGTTCATTTAGAAGATACTACCTCTAAATTTATCCTTAAGGAAATTCTCTCTGCTGGAAGATGTGCCCGTGGTGAAAAGTTTGAATATCGTTACTATCATAATCAAATAAATATCTATGAAGGTAATGAACTTATTTACGCAGATAATACAAGACTAGAGCCTGAACACATGACACTTACTACTCTTGGTATGTATGAGAACTATACTCATTTTGGTACACTCTTAATGATTAATACTCCAAAAGATGAGCTATGGTTCAAAGAAGTTCGTGATTTACTAGATGCAGAGTCTGATTTAGAAGGTGGTGTTACCAGGGCATATCATGGTGCAGTTGTTATTCGTATACTAGGACATCAATCAGAGAAAATTGAACGCATAATGGACAAACTCCTGACATTATAATAATATAAGTTCATTTATATACAGATATATTATTTTCTGTTTGGAGGGGTCTATATGCATATGGCAGACGCACTGATTACACCTATTATTGCAAGTACCATGTATACCTTTTCTGGTACAGTACTCACTTATTCTGTGAAAAAAATACGACCTGCGGAAGATCTCAAAAAAGTATCCTTAATGGGGATATTAGGAGCCTTTGTTTTTTCTGCACAAATGATTAACTTTACCATACCAGGTACAGGGGCTTCAGGCCACTTCTGTGGCGCACTACTTTTATGTGCCCTTCTTGGTCCTTATGCCGCATTCTTAACCATGGCAGGTGTTTTACTTATACAATGTCTCCTCTTCGCTGATGGTGGTTTGCTGGCACTGGGCTGTAATATATGGAACATGGGCTTTTATGGATGTTTCGTTGGTGGCCTTTTGATTTGGAATATGGTTACAAAAAAGAAAATGACAAAAGCAAAAATTATAGGTGCTTCTATGCTTGGTAGTATTATCTCACTTCAGCTAGGCGCCTTTTCTGTTGTTTTAGAAACTTTAGTTTCTGGAGTTACTGAACTACCCTTTAACTTATTTGTTGTAGCAATGCAGCCTATTCATTTAGCCATTGGTGTGGTAGAAGGTCTCATTACCTCTGCTGTCCTCTGCTTTATTTATGAAGTAAGACCAGAAATCTTATGGCAATCTGAGAATATTACAAATGCAGACTGCATCAAATCATCTAGAATTTCTTTTAAATCTATGCTTGCTATTTTAGGTGCGACTACCTTTGTTATTGGTGGATTATTTTCTTTATTAGCTTCTCCTAATCCAGATGGCCTTGAATGGTCAATTGCTAAGATGCCTAATATAACTGAGCTAACACGTACAGGTAGTACTTATGAGTATGCTACAACTATTCAAAATCAGACTGCCTTGCTTCCAGATTATGCTTTCAAAGGTTCTGACTCTATTTTAGGCACTTCATTTTCTGGTATTATAGGTTGCATATTAGTAACTAGTCTCTGTATTATCTTTTGCTTAGTCCTTCGCCTTGCTAGAAAAAAGAAAAAATTAGATGCTACACCTCAGAGGAGTTATCCTAATGAATAAAATAGAAAATGCCATAACTACTTTTTATTTTCTAGAAAATAAAGCAAACCAGAAAAACTGGATTAATAATCTACATCCTTTAAGTAAAGTCTTAATTTCCATGAGTTATATTTGTTTTGTTATTTCTTTTCCTAAGTATGCATTTTTTCCTTTACTTGCTATGTGTAGCTACCTTTTTATTACACTTACATTAGCACATATTTCTTTTAGACGCTGTTTACATCAAGTAAGATTTCTTCTTATTTTAGTTTGTGTCATTGGTATTTTTAATCCTCTTTTTGACCGTACAGTAATCTTACGACTTGGTCCTTTCTTAGTTACTACTGGTATGATTTCTATGCTAACGCTCATGCTAAAAGGTATTTTTGCTGTTATTTCTTCCTACATCTTGATTGCTACCACTCCCATGGAAGAAATTTGTTATGCACTTAAATGCTTACGTATACCAGACCTTATGACTTCAACTTTATTACTCAGTTACCGTCATCTCCTTTTACTACTTTCTGAACTAGGTCATATGTCCGAAGCTTATCATCTCCGTAGCGTTAAACAAAAAGGCATTCATATTAAAGCATGGGGTTCTTTCATTGGCTATTTTCTTCTTCGCAGTATGGATAAAGCAGAAGCGATTTCTGAAAGTATGACCTTACGAGGATTTCATGGCAATCTTACGACTACCATAAGTCACAAACCACTGCTAATTAATATACTCTTTATTACGCTATGGACTATACTATTTCTTATACTTCGTTTTGTACTCCCTGTAATGTAACATTCTTAATCTGCATTAACTCTTTGAAGAGTGGAGCCTACCATGCTTTCGCTCTTCTATTTATGTTACTAGCATAGCCTTTAGCTATGACTTTATCTATAAGGTGGTATACTTATGCAAAATATACATGTTACCTCACTATCCTTTTCTTACGAACGGCAACAAGAAGTCCTTTCAAATATTAATTTTTCTGCTCAAAATGAAGAATCCATTGGTCTTATTGGTGCAAATGGCGTCGGTAAATCGACCTTACTCAAATTATTGGTTGGCTTATTAATAAGTCCTATGGGTACTATTTCTATTAATGATATACTGGTGCAAAAAGAAACGCTTCCAGCTATTCGTGAAAAAATTGGTTATGTGTTTCAAGACTCTAATCATCAACTCTTTATGTCTACGGTCTTTGAAGATGTAACTTTCGGTCCACGTAACTATGGTTATTCTCCTACTGAAGTGGATAAATGCGTCACACATGCTTTGCAAAAAGTACATATGGAAACTTTCAGGAATACGCCTATTTACAAACTATCTGGTGGTCAAAAAAAGTTAGTAGCTATTGCCACAGTTCTCTCTATGCATCCAGATATCATCTTATTAGATGAACCTTCTAGTACACTAGACCCTAGAAATAGACGCTATCTCATTCACATACTAAATGAAATGAATGTCTTAAAAATTATCGCTTCTCATGACTTAGACTTAATTTTTGATACCTGCGAAAGAACCATTCTATTATCCAATAATCAGATCATTGCTGATGGTGCTACAGAAGAAATTTTAAGAAATGAATCTCTTCTTAAGGCATGTGGCTTAGAACTTCCCCTTAGATTTCAATAACTATTAAAGATTTATACTCTTTATTTCTACTATTTTATTACCTTATGACGCTCTATATCCTAACCACTTTTTTCAATCTGTCAGTTAATAGACACTTGCTCTAAAATATCTAAGTATAAGGAGGGATTATTATGGATAAACGTGTTAGAAAGACTAAAGCTTGTATCTTTAATGCCTTCTACCTTCTTTTATCCCAAAAAAACTATTCTAAAATAACTATCCAAGATATTATAGAAACTGCCAACATTGGTCGTAGCACATTCTATGTTCATTTCGCTACGAAAGATGACCTTCTTAAGGAAATGTGCGAAGACTTATTTAGCCATATCTTTTGTCTAACCCCTGAAGCCGAAAGCTCCCATGATTTTTCATCCTTCTATGGACAAATTGATTTACTCATTGTACATATTCTTTATCATTTAAAAGATGATGCACCAAAATTAAAAACTATTTTAAGATGTGAGAGCTCTGAACTATTTTGGGATTATATGAAACAACAATTCTGTTTACTGATCACAGGCTATATGCTAAATACTACATTTAAAATCAGTTGCCTAGTTCCTGATACTTTGCTTATTAATCACATTTCCATGAGCTTTATTGAACTTTGTAAATGGTGGATTAAAAAGGGCATGATAGAATCCCCTGAAACTATAGAGCACTATTTCGAGCATCTTCTTTTCTCACTTAGAAATCCAACTCCCCCCATATAGCCTAAAATTGAAATAACAACTTTTCTTATAAAAAAAATGCCACGAAACTATTTCACTAGCTTCGTGACATCTCCTAAAAACTACCTGTTAACTTTTTCTCTTCTCTTAGTTTAACTTGCTTAAAAGCATTTCAATATCTAAACCATGTACAGTGCAAGCTTCTCCTAAAGTTTCTGCTTGTGATGATGGGCAACCAAGACAATGCATCCCTGCTTCCATTAATACACGTGCATTTTCTGGGTTTTCTTTTAAAATATCTCCAATAATCATATCACTTGTAATTTTACCTGATTCAGCTTTCACTACTTCTTCTCCAAAGAACATTTCCATATCTTCTTCTACTGTTGAAATCCCACCAATACCAAAGTTTTTAACTAATACCTTAGCTACATTTGGTGAAAGGAAAGCTGGAAGTGTTGGTCCTAAGTGAATTTCTTTTACACCTAGGTATAGAAGTGATAATAATACAATAACTGCTTTTTGTTCATACCAAGCAATGTTATAAATGATTGGTAATTCATTAACATCTGCAAGACCAAATACTTCTTTTAATTTGAGTGCGATTAACGCTAATGAATAAGAGTCATTACATTGACCAGCATCAAGTACTCTTGGAATACCACCAATATCCCCAAGATCAAGTTTATTGTATTTATATTTTGCACAACCTGCTGTTAAGATTACTGTGTCTTTTGGAAGGGCTTTAGCAAAATCTGTGTAATAGTTACGTTTAGATGCTCTACCATCACATCCTGCCATGACAACGAACTTCTTGATTGCACCTGATTTTACAGCATCTACTACTGTATCTGCAAGAGCAAGTACTTGTGCATGAGCAAAGCCGCCTACAATTTCACCTGTTTCAATTTCTGTTGGTGCTGGGCATTTTTTAGCCATTTCAATGATTTCTGAGAAGTCTTTTTGTGCACCTACTTCACCTTCAATATGTTTACATCCTACATAACCTGCTGCACCTGTTGTAAACATACGCTCCTTATAACTATCTTTTGGTGGTACAATACAGTTAGTTGTCATTAAGATTGGTCCATTAAAGCTTTCAAACTCTTCTTTTTGCTTCCACCATGCATTACCATAGTTCCCTACTAAATGACTATATTTTTTAAGCTGTGGATAATAATGTGCTGATAACATTTCTGAGTGAGTATATACATCTACCCCTGTACCTTCTGTCTGGATTAATAATTGCTCAATATCTGCAAGGTCGTGACCAGATACTAAAATACCAGGATTTTTTCCTACGCCGATATTAACTTTTGTGATTTCTGGATTACCATAAGTGGTTGTATTGGCAGTATCAAGAAGTGCCATACCATCAACACCAACTTTACCTGTTTCAAGTGTTAAGGCTACAAGTTCTTCTACTGTCAGTGAATCATCCATAAGCTTCATTAACGTCTCTTGCATGAATGCATCAATCTCTTCATTGTCATAGCCTAATGCATTTGCATGTTTAGAGTAAGCTGATAACCCTTTTAAACCATATGTGATAAGCTCTCTTAAAGAACGTACATCTTCATTTTCTGTAGCTAAAACCCCTACTTCATCTGAATCAGCTTTTGCTTTAATTTCTTTTACTATTTCATCTACTTCTGGTATATCCCAAAGTGCTGCTTCTGATAAGTCATTTTTATTTTCTAATTTTGTCATCATTTCATTTTTTAAACGTAATGTTTCTTTTACTCTTACATAAAATACTTCATCATCAAAGTTGGCATTTGTAATCGTTGTAAATAAGTTAAGTGTAATGTAATGATTTAATTCTTTACTAATCTCTTTTCCTTCTTTACGTAATCTTGTTGTCACTTCTGATAAACCTTTTGTAACATAGATTAATAAATCTTGCATATTGGCAAGGTCTGCTGATTTTCCACATACCCCTACTTTTGTACACCCTTTATTTCCTGCTGTTTCTTGACACTGCATACAAAACATATTTCTGCTCATAGCCATTCTCCTTTTTAATACCTTATTTTTTAATATTTATTCATTTTATCAGTGCATACTCATTTGCTACTGCTATTTTCAAATCTAAACATATCTTACGCTATGTAAAAACAAAAATATGTAGCTATAGCTACCTTTTGATTTTAATTACTTATTTTTACATATTTATCAAGATATTATTATTTGACTTTTCAGATTATAGATATATACTTATAAATAATCAAATATTTACGTAGTAAATGTTGTTTTTATCTTATGAGGTGATGAAATGAATGAATTTGATTCTGATTTCGCAAATGTAAAGTATATGAAAGCTGAAAATATCGTATTATTAACCTGGAAGAAAGAAGCCCATTTAGAAGATTATAGGTCACCAACCTTATATGCCCTTGAGTTACTCCGTACTCACCTACATAGTAATTTTGTAGTAGATGCACGAAACGGCTTTGAGGATGACAAGAGAGATGTCACATGGGGATTTAATTTTCTACTACCTGAAATGGCAAAGACTTCATGCAAATTCGTAAGTTTTATTATGCATGAACAAAATGATATTGCTGAAGAAATGGATATGTGGACATTAGAATTTGGAAAATATTTTGCTGTTACAAGAGCTACTGATTATATAAGTGCTGTCTCTTCCATACACCAATATATCTTAGCCGATGTGACTTATACTATTAAAACTGGTAAAAGAGAAGAATTTATACAACAACTTATACAGAACAACATTATAGATGCCTCAAGAAAAGAACCTGGTAATATTAAATATGATATCTTATTACCGATAGATTCAAATGATAAAATTTGTCTTATAGAAATGTGGACTAATCAAATAGAACAAAAACGACATACTCAAACATTACATTATCAAATATTAACCACACTTAAAGCACAATATGTGGAAGACGTACAGATTTCATGTTACGAAGTTAAAAAATTATAGCCACAAAAAGGATGAGATTATTTATATCAATCTCATCCTTTTTGCACTCTTCATGACAATTATTCTTCTTGCCCTACTTCCATATACTGTTTTGCATCATAACCCCTCTCTTTAAGTGGTGAATATAAGAATTCATAGGTGTTTGGTACGAGTTTAATCACATATAAATCTATAGGTAACTTATGTATCGTCTCTAAATTCACCCCTCTTACCCCCATGATTTTAATATACTCATCACATAATAAAGGAATCATTTCTGCATAAGCTGTAACTTGTAATCCACCTAATTTATTCATACCTTCATAAGTGTCATAAATTCCAAAAGAAACTTTATTATTTTGTGTAAGCCCCCTAAACTTTAATCCACCCTCTGTGATGATATAAAAGCACTTGTTGTTATAAATGTACTCTACAGGTGAACATCTCACTTCATTGCCACTCCCTGTAGTTAACGCTAACATATTATGTTTTTTTATAAAGCCTTCTATTTCTTGTTCCAACATTTCCTGGGACATAGGTTTTTCTATACTTCTAAACTGATTTCTTATACTTGTACCTACATCTGCTACTTCTTGCAAATTAAGTTTCCCCATATCTTGAAATGGCATTTTCATCTTTTCAGTAAATGCTTGTAATACCTTACAATCTTCTTCTGATAACTCCCTAATACATAAATGACCTGTTACAAAATAAGTACATTGTTCTTCTACCACAATGAATTCATTTAATACCTTCATATAGTGCTTTAAATCTACTGGTGCTAATCCTACACCTATTACAGCCATTTTTTTGTCTCTTAATTTTTCTTCCATTTCTCTCAAATAAGGTTTTGTATGACTTAATGTATCATATCCTCGAAAACTAAATACTAATATGACATTTTGAAAGCTCGTTAGCTCTCTTGGTGCTGTTTCAATAGACACTACCTTTGTATTTCCTACAATCATTCCTACATTATATGCCACCTTTTCGGCTGTACCATATGTCCCTTCATAAATTACTAATGTATTCATCATTTTTATCCCTCCCATATGTCTATTCTATGCCTAAAATCATTTTACATCACCTAATTTTTTTCATGCAAAAAGACTAAAGATTTCCTTTAGCCTTTTTGCACAACTCTATATTCTTTAATACCTTGTAAGCCTAAAACAATCATTCCTCCTACAAGAAAAAATATAATACTAAAATTAGAAAAATTAATAGGTAAATGATTGCCCTCTATGGTAGTTGGCCCCATACAAATGGCATATAAGGAACCAAGCATTAGCCCTAAAATGGTATAGATAGTTTGAGAACGATAATGTCTTAGAGCTGCTTTAACAAGTTTAATAACTACCACAATCCCTACTAATACACCAACACCAAATATAGCCACTACTGGTAATGCACTAAAATTAAGTGTAATGAGCTCCTTAATAGCATTCATAATAGGGAGATATAATCCAAATATCAGAAGTAAAGTAGAACCAGATATTCCAGGTAAAATCATAGCCGAAATAGCCACCATTGCCACTATAAATACATATATCCCTAGCCCTATGTTAAGCCTTGTAAGGTCTACTACTGCCCCACCACCTGATACAGGATTAAAATACGTAATAGCTGCCACAATTACAATGCCTATGACAGTAAATATTAAATTAAGATATTGTCCTACAAGTACCTTTCTTTCTTCTCTTAAAATAAGAGGTATAGAAAAAACAATGAACCCTAAGAATAAAGAGCTTACTGAGTAAATATGAGTCTCAAACACGGCTGTTAAAACTAACACCGCCATAACAAATCCAATAATCCACCCTATTCCTAAATTAACTAAAAACCTAAGTGCCTTAATTCTAGCTTCTCTACTTGTAGAAAATAGGTTACTTAAAGAATTAATAAAATCATCATAAAAACCTAATAAAAAAGCAATGGTTCCTCCCGATACCCCAGGTACACTATCTGCTAGAGCCATTAAGAAACCACCTATAAAAATCAAGATCATTATGAGTCTCCTCTATTTCTGTTTATAATTTAACTTACATCAACTATTTTAACCAATTCTAAACTTTTTTATTATATAACAAAAAAGCCTTAACTAATGTTCTCAGTTAAGGCTTTTTCTATTATATCTCTTCATTTTCTATTCTTCCTTTAAGTTCTACTATCTTTTGCTCTATCATCTGAGCTATTTTAATAAACTCAGCATCTTCCTTACCAGATGGGTCTTCAAGTCCCCAATCTTCTCTATGTTTGCATGGCAAATTTGGACACTTCACATTACATCCCATTGTAATAACAACATCTACCTCTGGAATATCACTGAGTAGTTTACTGCGTTGTGTTTCATTCATATCAATATCATGTAATTCTTTTATAATTCTTACAGCATCTTGATTAATCTGTGGTCTTAACTCCGTTCCTGCTGAATAACTTTCAAAGACTTCTCCAGCTAACTTCTTTCCAAGTGCTTCCGCCATCTGACTTCTGCAAGAATTATGCACACATACAAATGCTACTTTTAATTTACTCATTTCTAAAATTCTCTCCTCCTTAACTTTCATTATCTATTGCTTTTACTCTGTTGCTCTTTAAGCAAATCCAACCTAACACACTACCCTTTAAAATTGTGGAAATGGTAATGCTCCACCAAATGCCATTAACCCCTAGGTAGCTCACACAAATATACGCCATCGGTAATCTTAAAGCTGTAAAAATGACACTAACATAAGACGGTATTTTAGGCTTACCTATTCCTGTTAAGAAGCCATTAGATACCATTTCCATGGCATTAAATATTTGAGAGTATGCTATCACACGTAAATACGTGGCAGCTATAGTAATGGTAGCTGTTTCTTTGACGAATAAGCTTACTAGAGTTTCTGGGAATACCCAAAATATCATACTACTTATAGCTGCATAAATAACACCTATTCCTATAGCAGTTTGATACCCCTTATGAAGGCGGTCATATTTTTTCGCTCCATAATTTTGACCTATAAAGCTTGCTACTGCACCATTTAAACCACCTGTTACCATATAAGTAATAGATTCAATCTGAACCCCTATTTTTTGTGCGGCTACAGCATTGGCACCAAAGGTTGCAATAAGTTTGGCTAACATAATATTAATCAAAGTAAATAATATCCTTTGAAAAGCAATAGGTGTCCCTAATATTGTAATTTCCTTGATTTTTACCATATCAACCTTTTTTCTAAAATCAAAGCGTAAGAAGCTACCACCTACCACTTGATACATACCAAACATCGCCATATTTGCCACAAGAGTTGCAATGGCAGCACCACTAACACCCCAGCCTAAGCCATAGATTAAAATAGGGTCTAATACAATATTAATCACAATTCCTACTGCACTAATTTTAAGGGCACTTTTTGTATTTCCTAGACTGGCAAAAATCCTTGAAAAGACATTATTGAAAAAGCCAAAGAATAGCATTGGGCTACTCCATGCCAAATAACTATATGCAGCTTTTTCTACTGCTTCATTATTCAGTTGTAAAAAACCAATAAAGTTCTTCCCAAATACCAGTAGCACAACTGCATAAATAAGACCAATCACACCACTTAATATCATACCTGCATGAATATAATCCTTCGCTTCTTCAGCATCCTCTTTTCCTATGCTATGGGCTACTTTTATGCCTGTTCCTATCATAATTAAAGCATTAATAGCATAGCCTAGTGCTGTAAAAAAGCTTGATGAGCCAATACTTGCCACTGCATCACTACCTAGACGACCAATCCATAGCATATCTACTAAATTGTAAGTGAATTGTAATAGTGAGCTTCCCATAATAGGTAATGCTAAAGCTACTAAAACCTGCATGACCTTTCCTTTAGTTAAATCTACCTTCTTCATCTTAACACTGCTCTCTTTCACCACTATAATTTACAGTAGTCAGCTTATGAAGTGTTTCCTTGGCCAATGCCACACCTTCTTCACTTATACAGTAATGTGTCCACTTGCCTTCTCTTCTACTTGTTACAATACCTGCTTCACAGAGTATTTTCATATGATGTGATAAAGTAGATTGACTAATATGCAATGCTTCTAAAAGCTTGCATGCACACTTCTCACCACTTTGAAGCATTTCTAAAATCATTAAACGATTTTCATCACAAAAAGCCTTAAAAATTTTTGCATTTTGTTTATATTGATTTTCCATAATAATCCCTCACATCTATTTTTATCGATATGTATACTTTAAACTTTATATCAAAATACGTCAATACAAAACAACTATATATTAACCTCTTATTTAAATCCCATACGCTTTTCTCTAGCATAAAAATAAGGATATAAAATGTATGATTACACTCTATATCCTTATTCTACAATGTATAAACCATATTTTTATGGCATAATAACTGTATCAATTACATGAATAACCCCATTACTTGCTGGAATATCAGCTCTTAAAACCTTTGCACCATCAATATACACATTCCCATCTTTGACTTCTATTTTAGCTGGCTTACCATTTAACATGGTAATCTCTTGGCCATTTAACTTACTAATGTCTTGTGCAGATAATTTTCCATTTGTAACATGATAAGTTAATATGTCTGTAAGTTGTGCTTTATTTGCAGGTTTTAAAAGATCATCTAAAGCACCTTTTGGAAGTTGTTCAAAAGCTCTATTATTTGGTGCAAAAATAGTAAATGGTCCTTCGCCTTTTAAAGCATCTGTAAGCCCTGCTGTATCTAAAGCTTTTAGTAAGGTTGAGTATTCCTTATCACTTTTCTTTAAAACATCTACTATGTTTTTAGTTGCATTAGTATCTTGCTTTTGAGCCGCATATACGCACATACATAATTGCAAGGCTAATATAACTACCATACATATTCTAAGACCTTTGTGTTGTCTTCTCATATAATCACTCCTCTATGTTTTATAAATTTGTCTTATTTACTTTACCCAACTTAACTTAAATTATTCAAATATTATACCTAAAGCTTTCACATCTATAGTTTTTATTTCAACAACTATTATAGATATTCATTACTCATTTTATCCATGAGCGTCGTATAGAAGGTGCTATTTACTTACTAAATACAACCAATTTAAACATACAGGATATTGCTATAAAATTGGGTATCCCGGACCTTAACTATTTCTCTAAGTTATTAAAAAAATAGGTTGGTATGTCTCCCACGGAATACAAAAAGCTTTTAAGGTAACAAAATACTTGTATACTACTAACTACACTTTCCACAATCTGTAGCCCTCGTCTTATCGTGCAAATCTAGACTTGATAATAAAAAATTATCAGCAGGGTGTTCCGAAAGTAAACTAGCAGTATACAATCGCCTTTATTTGTCTTAAAATATATTAAAGAATAAAAATTTATTCAATTAAAATATGTTGATAAAATTCATCTGGAAAGGAGTTTTGTATGCGTGCTACTATTATTTATGAAGCCATCAATGATTGTTCCTTATCTATACCTCTCAATACAGCACTTACTCAAAACTTTACATATCCTACCTACTCTCTAATAGAAATTAATAAAGATGATATCAAGCCCTGTATAGGATGCTTTGGTTGCTGGACTAAAACACCTGGTCAATGTATCATACAAGATGATATTATTTCTAAAACAAATCCAGCTTTTGTCCAAAGTGACTATGTTATTCTAGTCTCTTCTATCCACTATGGCTGTTATAGTGCCACCATGAAGCGAGTTCTTGACCGTATTATTCCTAATATCTTACCCTTTTTTAGAAAGTATAAAAATGAAATGCATCATGAAACTCGATATAAAAATATGGCAAAACAAATTATTATTGCCTATGGTGATAACTTAATCCCCGCGGAAAAAGAGACCTTCATTAAACTTACTAAGGCCAATGCCACCAATATGGGCATTGAAGACCCCACTGTTTACTTCTGTACACAACCTGATGAAATCCCTCCTATAATCAAATCTATTAAATCCATCATCTAATTCCCCTATAGAAAGGAGCTTTTTAGCATGAAAACTATTGCTTTTATTAATGGCAGCCCTAAATCTGATCATGACAGTTGTTCAAAAAAAATGATAAACTATTTTAAACAAAATTTAGATGAAACAAACCACCTTTTTATAGAAGGCAATGCTTTAAAACTATGTAGCCCTCAAAACAATGAGGCGTTAGAAGTTCACTACAAAGAGGTCCTTACTGCAGATACCCTTGTATTTGTTTCTCCTCTATATGTTGATAATTTGCCCTCTAGCCTTCTAGATTATCTTGAACGCTTTGAACGTTTTGTAAAAACATATCCTACTACGATTCCTCCATCTCTAAAAGTTTATGCTTTTATCAATTGTGGCTTTTTAGGCGGGTATCAAAATTATATCGCACTAGAAATTCTCCAACACTTTGCTAATCGCATGCATTTTAATTGGTGTGGCGGTTTAGGTATCGGAAGTGGTGCTATGCTAGGAAGCACTTTAGATAGTGTTCCAAGAGAAGCGACTATGCAGCGTCCTATTTATGAAGGCCTAGATGCCTTTATTGCTGCCTTAAAAGCAGGAAGGTCTATTGATACACCTACCAAACAACTTTTAGTCACCCAACAGTTCTCTCCTGCTCTTTTTACATTGATGCTTAATATGAGCTGGATTGCCCAATCCGGCTATAAGTTTAGAAGTATTTATGCAAAACCCTATTTAAAATAAAAATATATAACCTGACGAAAGTATAAGCGATTTGTCTGCTTCTAGCTTACTTTCATGATTTTATTTTTTTATATAAAAAAATCCTAACCACTGAATACCAATGGTTAGGAACTCCTATGTAGAAATTTAAAACACCACATGAGATCATACAGAGAAGGGGACTTGAACAATTCTACTGCAATATTTCATGTTGTCTTATCTTATCTCTACTTGTCCCTTAACTATTGATATTCTAAGATTTTCTATAAAACACTTCTTCCTTGCTTTCTCTTCTAATCTCTTTAATTCTCATCTAATTTTTACTCATTTAGTCTACCCTCTGTCTACCTATAAATCAAGGAGGTAGACCTACAGACTTATTTATTAATACCCTTTAACTTTTCTCATCTACTCAATAGGAATAGGATAATGAAGTTTTATTAATTAATTTAAGAACGAATAATTACTTTTAATGTCTAAAGTGGCGTATTACAAAAGTATTTATAATTTCACAATACGCCACTTTTTTATAACATCCTTATATGAAGAAACTCATTCAAAAATTGTTCTATTTCAGTCATCCCTAAACTACTCATTTTATCGTTCATCCTATTTTCTCCTTAGTGTAAATTAATATCAGTAGGAATTGTGCTGTAAACTAAAAACTAACATTCGTTATCTTGAATGCAGCTTTTTAGAATTCGAATGAAGAAAGACATATGCGTCTTAAAGAAGTTTTCTTGATTTTGATTAAATACCATTTCTACAATTTCTAGTGCTTCACCATCATAATTATCAGCAAAAAGCTCTTCGATAGCCTCACTTACTAAAGGAATAATCTCTGATGTTTTTCTTAGATCTCCTAGAGTCAATTCGTTATTATCTATAACTGATTGTGCGATATCATAACTCTCTGCCTCTATAAATTTTTCTAGTTGCTCATAGATGTTCATATTTATGCTCCTTTTTAGTCAGATTTTGTTTTGAGAACCTCGTACTGATTCTCTAATCTTAAATAGGAGCTGGGGTAATTAAGTTTTTAGACATTATTCTTTACCAGATATTAGGAATATAGGCCTACATAGTAGGACATATCTTTGCTTTTCCAAACTTGTTATAAATATAAGATATGAACCTATTTGATTCCATATTTCATGTTCTATACAGCTTATAGTCATAAGTCTTAAGTTTTGATACATTGTCCACAAAAAGTATATTCCATTCTTCAAACTCACTTGCCTATATTTAGTGTCGTATCTTTCAAGTACGTACACCAAAGATATGCTACTTGAAATCTGTACTTTTACGAACTCTTGTGATTGATAATAATTATTAAACTGTGAATAGTTATATTTCAGAATTTATGTATTAATTTAAAATACAAATATATTTTATAAAATTTTAAAATAATCTTATCTAAAAATGAGAGATTAGGAAACTCTTCAGATTTATAAACTTGTCACCTTGCTCTGTGTGGATTTTGAAGAATTTAATAATAATTGTTGCCATGCTACTTCTGACTCTATTTCACCTGTAATTCTCTTTAATTGCCCTTAATTCATCAATAATTCATCCATTAATCATTTATTATTCACTTCTAATTCCATGTATCCGTTTACCTCTTTCTTTCACCTACCAAGGTTATTAGATTTCAAAAGACAGTCTTATTTCAATTGGATATACAAATCTTCTTACTAAAACTAACTCAGAATCATAACACATATAATTCCGTTTCGGAGCTATCCACAGTTTGTACACCTTTTCAAAGCCAGGTTGGTCGATATGCAGATACAACTACTGTAACTGATGAAGCAACGGTGAGTAATGTTAATGTGATAAATGGTGAGATGTACGATTTTATATTGGGTTTTCGTGGTTTTACACATTTCTTAAATACCTCATGGTTATCTTATGGCATTATAACCTTTTATGTGATCATATCAAAGGCTATAAGATAACCATTCCGAGGTTTAGCCCAATACAAAGTACTTAGAAACTAGAAGTAAAATAAAAATTATTTAAAATTATTGAAAATTAAAAATAAACATATTATTATAATAATATAGATAAACCATTTTTGTCTTATATTTATACATTAAGTTTTTTCTATAGTTACAACAAAAATTATGATGAATAAATATAGCAATTAGTTGGTTTATCTATATATAAAACTAAGGAGGTATTTACATGAAATTAACATTAAGAAAAGGTATGCTAATATTAGGAATGGCTGTATGTATGTCTAGCGTAGTAATGGCTCAAGATAATAATAGTAGCAGCATTGAACAAGTACAAGAAACACAAGATGAAGTTAAAGTGGTGAATTTAACTAGGGAGCAATTTATTAAAAGATTAAGTGAAGTAAGGGGAATTCCCTTTGCAAAAGCGGAAGCACAATTGAATTCCAGTGAGGGTGTAGATGAAAGTTCTAGAACAATTATGAGCAGGTCTTCATCCGTAGATACGTATTATCAAGAATGGGTAGGCTATTCAGAAGGCGGACTGGGGTATAGAGTAGAAGCAGGTGCATTAGTAAAAATTGAGTCATCAGGAAGTTTTAGAGGTCTAGTCGGAGTAGAAGAAGTATGGACAAATGCAAGCGGTTCAGGTGATTACACTTGGTCAGAGTCATATGTTTCACCGGTAAATGTAACTGCTAATGGTTTAACATTGAAATGGAGAGGAGTAATAGAAGTAGCAGTTGAAAAGTCAGTTAGTGGTGGATATTCAGCTGCTGGATTTGAAATGGGTGGAAGTGTGGGGTCAACAACATATGCTAGAAAGACAATTAGCGACCAGAAGACTTTTAAATTATATAATTAACTGAAAGTATACTAGTATAAAGTAAATAATTACATAGTTATAGGCGAAGGAAACTCATAGAAAGCAATCATGATGCCTATAAGCAACTCCAAAAAGAAAATTTAATTTTCATGTCCTTGATTTTCCTGGCTAAGAAAAATCAATCCCTTATTTAATAGTTAAAACTTATAATGATTAGAATGCTGAGTACATGGTTATTCTTAAATAAGGTGGTAGTAAGGAATGAATAAAGAAAAAGACTTTATAACACTAGAGCTCGTAAGTGTTATATTGATATTATCAGTAATAGCTCAAATATTTGTTTAAAAAGAAGTGCAGATGATTAATTATCTGTACTTCTTTTGCCAAGTATTAACATTATAACGTCTTAACACTAATATCATTATAATTAGCAAAATAGAGACGTGATATATGTCAAAATTTAAAAATTAAGAGATTAATGAAGAAAGGCACAGATAATTCTATCTGTGCCTTGTTAATTTTAATCTCTTTACCACCTAATCTAGTAATACCTTTGATGCTAATTATATTTTTAATAAACTTGTCACCCTACTGTGTGTTAATTTTGAAGAATTTAATAATTATTGTTACCATGATACTTCTGACTCTATTTCACCTGTAATCCTCTTTAATTGCCCTTAATTCATCATTACTCATTTATTATTCACTTCTAATTCCATGTCCTTTCTTTCACCTATTAAGATTATTAGCTTTCAAAAGACAGTCTTATTTTAATTGGATATACAAATTTTCTTATTAAAACTAATTCAGAATCATAATGCATATAATTCCGTTTCGGAGCTATCCACAGTTTGTATCAAAAGAAAGGCACAGATAATCTAATTTTATCTGTGCCTTTTTCTATTATTTATTCCATGCTTCGGGACGAGCTAGATAATTGTTTGGAATTAGTGTCAATGCAGATAGTAGTCCATCTTTTTGATGTATAATTCCTAATTTGCGACGAGCATCATTTGGGCAAAGATGGCAACTTGGCTGGAAGAAATACTCATTAAATTCTTCTAAATCATAAGGGATTGTTTAAAAACTATATCTTGATTTAATCTATAAATTTAAAAAATAATAAATATTTTGAAAAAAATAAATATTGTAAAAAAAAATAAAATATGATATTATATTTAAAAAATAGAAAAGAGGATAATATTATGAAAATTAGAAAAAAAGCATTAATGTTTTTAGTAGCTACTAGTATGGCACTTACTTCTACAGGTCTATTCGCAACAACTACCCAGAACACAACTTATTCCTACGAAATAGACAGTGATGCTTGGAACTCATCTACGTCAAAAAAAGAAAGAGTTGATATGTGCCAAATACCTGAAGATATTCTAGACACACTTTCAACAGAGGCGTTAATTGATACGGTCTTAGACTATCCATTTTTTAATGACATTTATTTCTTTAATTCCCTACAAGATGGATTTGAAAATCTTAAAGCTCAATTCAATGGCTTAAATGAATTACTAAATAGAGAAGACGTAGGTCAAAAATTATTAAATAAATATGAATCAGTTGATGCTGAAATGGATGAAAATCTTTTCCTATTATCAAATATTGAAATTTTATTAGCACAACCAGAAGTACAAAACACATTAGATAATAACGAATTAGATCTTCTTACATATGAAGTTGAAGAGAAATACATGGATAAGTGTGACAACAAGGATTATTTCGGAAAAACTGCTGAAACTTTTTACGCTATTTCAGCAGAACAACAAGATTCAGAAAGGTCTCCATATTACACTACAACAACAGTAAAAACTCCTAATGGAAGTTCAGTAAAAGTTTTAAAACGTGGCGAAGAACTATCTTCTTCTGAAAAGTCTGAGCTAGATAACTATATTGCTTCAAGCTATCCTAATGTTGTTAAACAAAGAAGTGCAACTACAAATTATAACTGCCATTCATATGCTTGGTATAGCACTTCTAGTTCAAACCAATATTGGATGAATGATCCTTCAGCATACTGGAAAGATGGAAGCTATTCTTCAGTATCTCTCTCAAATGTAGGTGCAGGAGATAAAGTTTTCTATACTTACGGCGATCACTCAGCTCGTGTTTATAGCAGAGTAACTGGTCCAATATCTTCAGATTACAAAGGATTAAAGTTTATCTCTAAATGGGGACAATGTGGTCTGTATATACACACTCCTACAGATGCACCTTATGATAGCTCTTCACTAAAATTCTACAGATAATAAATTAATTGGATTCACAAAAAAGCCTATGTGAGTTAAATTTACTCACATAGGCTTTTTATGTCTCGTATTATAAATTAGATTTATTTTGTAAACGTTCAAAAATGGCTCCATCAAATATTTCAGCATATGGAATACTTGATGATTCTTTCTCATTAAATACAAGTGAATTATCGTTTATTTCAAAAACATATTTATCTTCCGTGTCATTACAGTATAGTGTCACTTTATCATTGTTTACAACATACTTACCTATTACAAGACGACTACTAAATACAGAAAATACAAATTCAAACTCATCATTTTCCTTTAAAGTTATACTCGGTTTAATAGGTGCATCACATACAGTTAATTCATATTTACCAAGTGGTACGTTTTTCACTGAACTTACACCTCCTTTATCGTGCTGCAAATATGCAATGCTAAATATACTTATAAATAAACATAGTACTAGGCTTAACTTATTCATATTACAAATCTCCTTCCATATACGCTAGCAATTATCAAGTTAAGATACTAATATTATACTATGTATTTTAAATATGTAGTATAAATAATTTAAAATACATAGTATAATGTAATATTTTATGAGTTTAAAATGAAGATATAAATTCTCAAGAGTTGTGACGGTAAGCTATATAATACGTAAAATGTGGGTCAGAGAGGTTTATATCTTGCATTCATAACTAGTTCGTAAAAGTACATTTTTATGGACTATTTATGACCATAAGATTTGAATCCCTTAGAACATATATTTTATGTACTATATCAAAACTATTAATTATTAATACCATATTCACTAAAAGTATATTTATTTTATAAACTCATCTTTTACTCAGCTAATGGCAGCTCCTTTTGACTATCATATAGTAGAAAAACTTCATCCTAAATATTAGAATTTTAAAAATAGAGTCCATTAATAAGATTCCAACAATCTAATTTTTTGACGTGTAATATTTTTTATGTATCTTCTTTCTCTTGACAAATGAATGTGTAATATTCCATCTATTTTTAGTAAGTCGGTTATGGTACGAAGCTTTATTGCTAAATACTTATATATACTTTTTCTACATTTTTTTTAATTCCTTTTTATTATACTATTATTATATTGTTTAAGGAGGATAAAAATGAAATTATCTAAAAGAGTATCACTTATCTTAATATCTACTTTATTATTTACTTTTAACTCTAACCTGCATATAACAACTTATGGTGCTGAAGTTAATTGCTATAATACTAGTCAGCAAGTTGCTTTTAAAATTAATGATCAATGGGATGGTGCATTTATAGGGGAAATTGTACTTACAAACACATCAGATACTCCTCTATCAAATTGGAAATTACAATTCACTCTACCTCATAATATAACTTCCATCTGGAATGCCAAGATTTCTCACGATTCAAATCTCTATACTTTAGAATGTGAATACTATAATTCTACAATTTATCCCAATCAAATAATTTCAATAGGTTTTATTGCTAATTATAATACTGACATTACACTTCCTGAAGATTATATTCTTAAATCTAGTGGAGAAATCATTGATTGCCCACTCAAATAGTAGAAACACCTATTAATAATATTACTACTCCTTGTGCACTTCAATTAGGGGTACCGTATGAATTAAACTTTAATACTTCTGAAGACCAAGTATGGTTCTCTTTTACCCCTCCAGTTTCTGCTAGCTACGAATTTATTAGTGCAGGAAGTGCTAATTTATTTACTTCCCTTTATGATGTAACAAAACAAAATATTATTTCAACTAACAAAGATACTTCAAATACTAAATCATTAGGTACTACTCTATTAGCAGGTAAGGAATATTTTATTAATGTTAATCCTCTAGATTTTAGTCTGGATAATTCTGATTTTAACTTAACTGTAAATCAAATTGATAGCCCGAATGATCCCTTATTTATTGAACAGTGGGCATTACTTAATACATCTACAGGTATAGATATTAATATTCTTCCAGTATGGAGCCATCTAAATACTAATAATTTACCGATAAGTATGGCTGATACAGGTGTCTATTATACACATGAGGATCTTACTAATAATATGAACCTAGATTTAAGCTATAATTTCACCCATCATATCAACAATGTATTTCCTGAAAACGAGCTATATGGCGATGCCTATACTGCGACCTATGGACATGGTACTCATGTTGCTGGAATTATAGGCTCTGAAATTAATAATAATACAGGCATTGCAGGCATAGTTCCTTCAGCCGATTTAGTATCTTTAAAAGCCTTAGGCCGACGACTACAAGGAATAACTACATATACAAAATCAATAGCAGCATTTGTAGAAGCTGTAGCTTATGCTCAAGCAAATGATATTCATTTAATGAATTGTAGCTTTGGTGGCTCATCTCCTTCAGCAGCTGAAAAAGAAGCTATGCTACAAGCAAGCGACATATTATTTGTTATTGCTGGTGGTAATTCTGGTAATGATTTAGAAGAACTACCAGAATATCCTGCCTGCTATTATCATCCTAATTCTTTAGTCGTTGCAAATATTGATTCTGATGGAGATTTAGATTCATCTTCTAATTATGGTGGCCCAACAGATATTGCTGCCCCAGGAACAAATATTATTAGTACAATGCCATATGATGAATATGATTATATGAATGGTACATCTATGGCTACTCCATATGTTACTGCTGTACGTAGTCTAGTATGGGCACAAAATCATTCATTAACTCCTGAAGAAGTAAAATCCTATGTTACTAATTCATCTAATGTAACCCCTTTAGATGCTCTAGTCGATACAACATTGAGTGGCGGTATGTTAAATGCTTATAAGGCTATTGTATCTCCTAGCTTGATTGATGAATCTCAAGATACTCAAGCATTTAGAAATCCCTTCTCTGGAAGTACAAAAGATAAAATCACTTATTATAAAGAAATAGCTCCTGATAGCAGTAAAACTGATGAAATTATTGTTAAATTTAATAATTCCTCGCTAATTAATAATTGGATTGATAAATTAAATGATTTCTATGATTTCAAAGAAATCTCCGTAAATAATTATTTAGATTCTATAGATGCCTATGTTCTTAAATTCACATCTATAGATGAGGCTGATATTGCAATTGATTACTTAAATACACTTGAAAATGTTGTTTATGCAGTAAGCGTCAATTCAAGCACGCCTATAAAAAATACGCCACTGCTAGTATACTGTTACTAGCCTTGTGGCGTATTGATATTTTTACATTTTTCAGGAATCGTTTCGGACCATGGCAGAATTTCTGAGATCTGCAAATCCTT
>JAZKZQ010000044.1:0-6441 GCA_045612745.1 Cellulosilyticum sp.
CAAAGAAAGATGAAGTAGCCTTATCTGAGACTGCAAAAGACTTTCAAATACTATATAAAGCATTAGCTGAGGTACCAGATGTGAGAGAGGATAAGGTAAAGGCTATTAAAGAGCAGATGGCAAGTGGCACTTACAATGTTACAGCCTCAGAAGTAGCAGAGAAGATATTATCTAAAATGGATCTTAGAGGATAGAAGTATATGGCAGGAATAGTATATGAACTTATAGATGTTCTAGAGGCACAAGTTGAGTGTTATGAAGGACTAAATACATTAGCAAAATATAAGGAGCAAGCTATCGTAGAGAAGAACTTGCAATTATTAGAGGAAGTCACAGGGACGGAAGAACAATTTATCGGCAGATTAGGAATACTAGATAAAAAGCGAGAGGTCATGATGAGTGACATCGCTATAGTAACAGGAATGAATTCAAAGGAAGTAACGCTTACTACAATAGCCCATAAGTTAAGCAATCAAGAAGAGGTGAGTAGTAAGCTTATTTCTTTAAGAGATAAGATCAAAGAAGAACTTACATTACTTAAGAGACAGAGCGATTTGAATAAGGAACTTTTAGGTCAGTCTTTAGAATTTGTAGATTTTATGATTAATGCTATAGGTGCTACTAAAGGCTATGTTCATGTGGGCAATTATGGCAAACCAGGAGAAGAGCAAATGGTAGAAAGACAGCAAAGTGTTTTTGATCATAAACAATAAGATATAAGAGAGATATAATAATGAGCAAAGGAGAGTCCGAATGTCATCAATTTCAAGTTTAGGGAAAATGGTATCTGGCCTTAACGCAGCCCAAAAGGGATTACAGGTTACAGGACAAAATATATCAAATGTTAATACAAAAGGCTATACAAGACAACAGCTTTTACAGCATGACTCAGGCTATTTAACAATAGGTAATAATGCAGGTTATGCAATGCAAGTAGGTTTAGGTGTATCTTGTACAGAGATTAGACAAATACGAGATGAACTTGCAGATAAAAGGCTACGTAATGAAAGTTCAGTACTTGGTTATTATCAAAATATGACAGCAGCTAGTCAGGAGGTTGAGGCACTTTTTGATGAGCCATATGGGGATACAGTAAGTGATATAATCAATGAGTTTTGGTCACAGACTCAGAAGTTAAATACAGCACCAGATGGTGTAGAGGAACGTTTGAGTTTTATTAAAACAGCGAAAGCACTTATTGGAAAGTTAAATGATGTAGCAGATGGACTTTCGAATTATCAAACACAAGTTAATAAACAAGTAGAAAGTTCTGTGAGTAGAATCAATGAACTTATACTACAAATCAAAGATTATAATGAAATGATTGCGAAAGCAGAGAGCAATGGTGACAATGCCAATGATTATCGTGACCAAAGAAACTTATTATTAGATGAATTATCTACATATGGTAAGGTGGACTACTATGAAGAAGCTGATAATAGATTATTAGTAAAGTTTGAAGGACATATTGTTATTAATAAGAAATTTACAAATACACTAGAGCTCAAACAAACAGTAGAAGGTAGTCCATTCAAGAAGCCGATTTGGTCAGACACAAAAGATGATGTCTACAATATGGACATAGAATCTAATTCAGCTAATAATAATGATACAGGTTCACTAAAAGCACTACTCATAGTACGTGGTGAAAATTATGTAAGTAAAGATACTTCATGGGATGAGATTGCCCTTAATGATAATTTTAGTGTAGATAAGTCTGGAAATAGCTATATGATTCCTAAGTATCAAAAACTTTTAGGTGACTTTACAAATAGATTAGTGACTATGGTTAATGAAGGATTTAATGGAACAGATATGAAGGGTGAGGCAGGTGTACCCGTCTTTGTACTTATTGATACACCAGCAGGCGTCACTATACCAACAGCAGATGCTAGCGAAGAGGAGTGGGCAGCTTACAATGCTTTACTTGTACCAGGTAATATTCAAGTTAACCCAGAGTTGTTAGCTTCAGGCGGTTATAACAAGCTAGGAACAGTAAGTGGTGATCCTCATAACACAGGGGATAACAGTAAGATTACAGAGTTTCTTGCAAAATGGGAAGAAAATATGGATTGGTACAAAGATGGTAGTAAGACATCACCATTATCTAAGAAAGTTAATATTACAAATTTCTATGCAGAGTTTGTAACAGATATGGGAACAGACACTTCTTTATACAAAATCAAAGCGAATGAAAAGAATACAAGTGTGATGAACATAGAAAATGAAAGACAGGCTATGGGTGGTGTTTCACAAGATGAGGAATTTGCAAGTATGCTGAGATACCAATATGCCTATAATGCATCAGCACGTATGATTACCATGTTAGATGGTATGTTAGATGTAATCATTAATAAATTATAGAGAGAAGGGGAAAGTGGATGGCGTTTTTCGAGTTTAATATCGCAATGAGTGGCTTGTTTGCAGCACAAAGAGGCTTACAAGTTACTTCTAATAACATTACAAATGCAACGACTGTAGGCTATTCAAGACAGCAGTTAAGCCAACAGGCTTCTACTCCTCTTAGCGGTATTGGTGTAGGGATGCTAGGTACTGGTGTAACTACAACAGGTGTGACGAGAGTAAGAGATGCCTATATAGATACAAAGCTATGGACACAAAATTGTAGATTAGGGGAGTATAATATTAAAGTCACTCAAAATTCACTGGTTGAGGGAGCTTTTGGTGAACCAAGTGATAGTGGATTTACAAAAGTATTTAATAACCTATTTGATGCTATTAGTAATTTAAGTAAAGAGCCTGGCTCTGGAGAAGCGAAAGTAGCTTTAAAAGAAGAAATTGTAAGCTTTACAAAATACTACAACAATATTGCAAGTTCACTTTCACAATACCAACAAGATTTGAATTATGAACTTAAAGCTAAGGTAGAGGAGATTAATACATTAGCAAGTCGTATTCAAAACCTTAATAAACAGATTTTTCAGTCTGAGATGTATGGTGATGATGCCAATAGTTTCCGAGATGAGAGAGATTTATGTATTGATAGATTATCACAAATCGTGAATGTAGAAGCCACTGAATATGAGGAAACAATTAACGGACAAACAGTTAAGAAATTTAAAGTAAGAGTAGCAGGTCAAACATTAGTAGATCATATAAATATGAACACCTTAACTTTAAAGGTGAGAGGTCAAGAAGAAGAAGATATTGATACAATTGTTAAAGAGTTAAGTGATCTTTATAACAAAAAAGCTGATACCAATTTGAGAGACGAGGAAGTTGCTAAAATAGATAAAGAGATTGCTGAGCTTAATAATAAATTAAAGGGCGTAAGCAAAAATATTACGATAGATGCTAATGGTGCTGTATCTTATACAACAGATACCAAGATCATACAACTTCTTAAAATTAACGGTGACTATAGCACAGAGGTAAAAAGTGCTGGAACTGGTAAACAAAATGCAGAAGATATTGATGACTTATATGATATTGTATGGAACAATGGGACACCTTTTAATATGGCAAATGAAAATATGTCAGGTGAGTTAAAAGGCGTTATTGATATGCGAGATGGTTGCGGTACAGGTGCAGAGGTTACTTATAATGGTGTACCATACTATATTTCTCGTATGGATACATATGTAAGAGAGTTTGCTAAAACAATGAATGAGCAATATAGTACAGATGAAAATGGTTATATTGAAGTTGATGAGTTAACTATAGATGGTCATAAGGTAAGTTTTATTGAGAAAGATAAGGCAGGTAATATTATTGCTTGTTATGATGCAGACAAAAATAAACTTACTTTAGATGCAGCTCAGCTAGAAAAAGTTGGTGATACTTATACTACTAAGTATAAACTCTTTACTTATAAAACAGGTGATAGTAAAGGGCAACCAGCTAATGGTGATGAATTAGTAGGTGAAGATTATAGTAAATTAACAGCATCTAACTTTAGTATTTCAGAAGAAATATTCTTAGATATTAATAATCTTCGAACGGTATATGATGAAGCAAATCCTTCTGATACAACATTTATGCTTAACTTAGGCGCTCAAAAAAATAATAAGAGTATGTTTAAAGAAGGGGATGCGAAAGACTATATGATTGCTATCTTTAGTGAACTTGGTATTAATGCAAAAGAGGCAAAGATGTACCATAGTACACAAGAAGCTGTAACGAATACAATTATTAATCAACGTCTTTCAAATTCACAAGTTGATACAACAGAAGAGTTTACAAATCTGATTAGATATCAGCAGGCTTATCAAGCAGCGGCTAAGATTATGAACACAATAGATGGTATTTATGAAACCACAATCTTTAAATTAGGAAACTTCTAGGAGGTGAAGGAAAATGCGTGTAACAAATGGTATGCTCATTAATAATACATTAAATGGGCTTTATAAAAATATGAATAACATGAACAAACTTTATGGTCAAATGACGACAGGAAAGAAAATCCAAACAGTTTCAGATGATCCAATTATTGCAGGGCGTTCTTTAAAACTAAAAACAACAGTTTTAGAAACAACACAATATGAAAGTAATGCAAAAGAAGCATCTTCTTGGATGGAGGTAACAGAGGCGTCTCTTAGTAATATGACAAACATCCTGAAGGATATTCGTACAAAGTGTGTACAAGGTGCCAATGGTTCTTTGAAAGCTACAGAAAAGAATGCCATTAAAACAGATATTGCACAACTCTATGAACAAATTTTAAAAGAAGCTAATACAACATATAGTGGAAGATATGTGTTTTCAGGTTACAAAACCAATGAGCCTCTCGTGCTTACAGCTAAGAAAACATTAGATGCAGATTTAACAGTAGCTAAAGATATGACTATACCTTCAGGTACTACAATAGCAGCAAATAGTGTTGTAAAGAAAGAAAGTAGTTTAGCAGAAGGTACTGTATTAGCTACAGGAACAACTGTACCAGCAGGGACTACCTTACCAGCAGGCACAACTTTATCAGCAGCAGAAGCAAAAGATTTATTAGGTATAGATGTTACAGATGCTCAGTATCAAGTAGATGCTGACTATACCATTCCAGCAGGGACAGAACTTTCTAAAGACACAGCAGCAGCTTTAGGAATTGATGTGACAGGAGTAGAAGATGGACACACTTATACTGTAGGAGAGGGCGGATTTGATGTAGCAAAAGGTACTAAGCTTGATAAAGCTGTAGCAGAAGAAGCACTTGGTGTCACAGTATCTGATAATAGTTATACAATCACAGCAGATATAACACTTGGTGCAAACATAACACTTACAGGTGATATGACATTAGGTGCAGGAACAAAACTTGGTGGAGACATTACCTTAGCACAAGGTTCTAGCCTAGGTGGAGGAACTGTTTTAGCAAAAGATTCTACATTAAAAGTAGGTTCAACCTTACCTAAAGGTGCCTTTAATCCAGCAGTATATGGTAAAATAGATGGACAAGAGATTTCTTATGAGATTGGTGTAAATAATACAATTAATATTAATACTTTAGGTATGGATAGTACTTTAAGTAATATTATGGCAAGCTTAGAAGAGATGTATGCTATTGTAAGTGGTGCTGTAGATGGGAATGTAAGTGATAAGGACTTATATGCAGCATTTAATGAGAAAATCGGTGAGATGGACACATTCTTAGCTGATATTTCAGAGAAAACAGCAGACTTAGGAAGTCGTATGGCACGTGTAGACTATGCCCTTACCAGACTTACAGATCAAAAAACAACCTTTAAAAACTTACTTTCTCAGACAGAAGATATTGATATTGAGGAAGCATATGTAGAATTTAATATGCAATATGCTACATATCAATCAGCACTTCAAGCAACTTCTAAGATTATAACAAATACATTAGCTGATTATCTATAAGATGTAAAAAGGTGTTACACAAGGTGTAGCATCTTTTTTTAAAATATGGGTAGATTAAGCGTAGGACTATAAAATATATTGTATAATACATATAAATATAAGTAGGAGGAACAAATAGATGAAGATAGAGACAAAAAACTTTGGGGAAGTTGAATTTGAAGAAAGCAGAGTGATTAATTTTAGTGATGGAATTCCAGGGTTTAGGGAACTGCATAAATATATTCTTATGGAAGATGCAGAAAGTCCATTTGCTTATTTACAAAGTGTGGAGGATGGCAATATAAGTTTTGTTGTTATTAATCCGTATGTTTTAACTAAAGAGTATACCATCAATATTAAAGACCAATATGTAGAAGAATTAGGTGGCGGAGATGCAGACAAGTTTAGTGTATTTGTCATTACAACAGTAAGTTCAAATCTAGAAAATGCCACAGTTAACTTATTAGCACCAGTCATTATTCAAAACGAGACAATGCAAGGCATGCAAGTTATCTTAGAAAACACAAAGTATACAACTAAACACAAAATTACAGATTTGCTGAATGAAGGAGGGTGCTAGAATGCTAGCATTAACACGCAAAAAAGATAAGTCGGATCGTAGCCATG
>JAZKZQ010000045.1:0-11315 GCA_045612745.1 Cellulosilyticum sp.
AATTTTCATGTATGGACTTAAAACTAAAGATTGTTGTTGTTGAAGCATAAAATCACCTTCCGAATTTGATACTTTTATTATAACAGAAAAAAGTCTATGATTGTTGTAATTGAACAATCATAGACTTTTTCAGTGGCTTCAAAAAAAATGAAGTTTTTTAGAGATTACTTTGTTAAGATAAATCCATAAGTAAGGAATAAGAAAGGGAATAGAATATGAAGCATAAGTGCAGAAGAAGTGGTAGCAATGCTTAAACCTAAACTAGAATTATATTATCAGGAATAAAGGTCGATTAAAAAATAATTAAATGGGGATGGGGTTATGAGAAGAATTTTAAAAATGTGTTATATGATTACTATGATTTTAACAGCTTGTAATAGTGGGGGAGACGAGGTACAGAAAGTTACATTAGGACGTTACATTGAAAAGGTGAGTAGCTTTCCTGAAACAGAAGATATGGTATGGCTTAATCAAACCTTAGAGGGGAAAGTGCAGATTTATCAGCAGGGAGAAACACTTAAACTTTATGAACAACAAGAAGATGGTAGTTTGTTAGAAATACATAATGAAGGACTTGATGAGTTTAATAAAAAGTATCCTTCAGCTTGGATTAGTGCAGTGACGACGGACAAAGAAGGTAATATTTATCTAGCACATATAGATTGTAGTAATACTGATGAAGGAGGTCTACCTAAAGGCACTAATATTATTAAGCTTAATGAAACTGGTATGACAGTTAGCCCACTACATATTGAGGGGGATTTAAATTATATTGTGCCACTACAAATCATGATTTTGGCAAATGGAGATGCTTTAATCTATGAAAATGAAGTGCAGAGATTTAGCTTAGAAACGGGTATGGCAATTAAAAATTATGGTGAAATAGAAGGCAGAAATATTTTACTTATGGATCAGCAGTTTTATACCCTTAATTTTTCAGAAAATCAAATAGATGTATATAATATTGAAAGTGGGCAGATAGAAAATCATATAGCTTGTAGTGGAGCATTAGATGAGAGTGCATTACTTGTAAAAGGTGATGGAAAAGATTTATATATGGTATCCCCAGAAGGAATTACTCATTTGGCTGAAGGCGGTACGATTTGGGAAGAAATAGTCAGTGGAAATGGCCTTTCCCTTAGTTTACCGTCACAATTTATTGAGGAAGTAACTTATAGTAATAAAAAATTTATAGCAAGATTCTCAACACCAGAATATATGACAAGGATTAGGGAGTATGTGTATTCTGCAACAACTCCATCCAAGCCCACACAAGAGATTAATATTTATGCTTTAGAAGAAAGTAAAATCGTTCAGGAATCTGTAAATAGTTATCAACTTGACCATCCTGAAATAAGAATTAACATGGAATATGGTATGGATGAAATAGGTAATATATCTAGAGCTGATGCTATTAAGGCACTTAATGCAGAGTTATTGGCAGGAACTGGACCGGATCTTATTGTAATGGATGGATTAGATATTGAAGGGTATAGAGAGAAAGGTTTACTGGTAGATTTAAGTGATATGATTGATAAAAAGAAGTATATGACATCAATTATAAATTGTTTTACAAAAGAAGAAATCACTTATGGCATCCCCCTTCGTTTTACAGTACCTACTTTATGGGGAGATGAAGAAGTATTAAAGGAAGTAAATAGTATAGAGGAAATAGCGAGTTGTCAGAAAAAACATTCTGATATAAAAGTTTATAACGATATGACAGCAAGTACCTTATTTAAACAATGGGTTACTTTAGAAGAAGAAAAGTGGTTTGATGAGAATGGTGACTTAAAGGTGGCTGAGCTCACAGGATTTCTAGAAGCGGTGAAGAAAGTAGCAGTACCTAAAGAAAAGGAAGAAGAGATTGGAACAGGTTACAGTGGTCTGCTTGAAGTGTACGGTAATGAGGTGGAAATGTATGAAGAAGATATGGGGAGCATGCAAAGTCTTTTATTAAGTGCAGCAGCTATTGGCGGGGAACAAAATAACAGTTTTAAAATTTTAGAAATAAATGGAGAGAAGGTATTTAAGCCTAATGGTATTATAAGTATTAATAAAAATAGTCAAAAACAAGAGATGGCAGAAGATATTTTAACTTATATGTTAGAAGAAAGCCAACAACTTATAGATATAAAAGGAGGTTTTCCAGTACATTTAGAAGCGATGGAAGCATGGATAAAGGGTGAAAATTATAATAAGGATACAGTTTTTGTAATTGGTAATGACGTAGCAAAATTATATGCTATATGGGGGAATGAAGCAACTTTAGAAGCTTTTTATAAAGAAATACAAGGTACAACAAAAGCTGTATTAGGGGATAAAATGCTAACAGAAATGGTATTAGAAGCCGCTAAGCCATACTTTGAGGGGACTATGACCATAGAAGAAGTTATCAATGACCTTAAACCTAGATTAGAACTTTATATGAACGAGTAAAATCTACTTGACTGAATTTTTAAAAAAGCAAGGGTTACGAGAGATGATGTTATAACTAGAATTATATTATCAAGAATAAAGTGTCTATGAAAAAATAATTAAATGGAGATGAGGGGATGAGAAGAATTTTAAGAATGTGTTATATCATTACTATGATTTTAAGTTTATTGACTTTAACAGCTTGTAATAGTGGGGGAGACGAGGCACAGAAAGTTGCATTAGGACGTTACATTGAAAAGGTGAGTAGATTTCCTGAAACACAAGATATGGTATGGCTTAATCAAACATTAGATGGTAAAATGCAGATTTATCAGCAGGGAGAAACACTTAAACTTTGGGAACGACAAGAAGACGGTAGTTTGCTAGAAATACATAATGAAGGACTTGATGAGTTTAATGAAAAGTATCCTTCAGCTTGGATGAATGCAGTGACCACAGATGAAGAAGGTAATATTTATTTAGCGCAGATAGATTATGAGATGAATAATGAGGAACATCTACCTAAGGGGACAAATGTTATTAAAATCAATGAGACAGGGATGACAGTTAGTCCATTACATAGTGAAGAGGATTTAAAGTATATTATACCATTGAAAATTATGGTTTTAGACAATGAAGATGTTTTAATTTTAGACAATAAAGGTGAAGTACAAAGATTTAGTTTAGAAACAGGTGAGGTAATTAGAAATTATGGTGAAATAGAAGGCGGAAATATTTTACTTATGGATGATCAGTTTTATAACCTTAATTTTTTAGAACATCAAATAGATGTATATAGTATAGAAAGTGGGCAGATAGAGAATCAGATAGCCTGTAGTGGGACTTTAGATGAGCGTGCATTACTTGTAAAAGGTAATGGAAAAGATTTATATATTGTGTCCCCAGAAGGAATTATGCATTTAGCAGAAGGTGGTAACATTTGGGAAGAGGTAGTAAGTGGGAGTGGCCTATCACTTAGTTTACCATCTACATCTCTTGATGAAGCAATTTATGGCAATCAAAAGTTTATGGTGAAATTTTCAACATCAGATTATGCAACAATGATTAGAGAGTATGTATATTCTGAAACAACTCCAACCAATGCAACGCAAGAGATTAATATTTATGCTTTAGAAATAAATCAAATAGTGGAAGACGCTGTGAATAGCTATCAATTTAATCATCCTGAGATAAAAATTAATATGCAATATGGTATGAATGAAACTTCAGGTATATCTATAGATGATGCCATTAAGGCACTTAATGCAGAACTATTATCAGGAAATGGACCAGACCTTATTGTACTAGATGGGTTAGATAGTGAAGGGTATAGGGAAAAAGGTTTATTAGCAGATTTAAGTGATATGATTGATGAAGAGTTGTATATGCCATCTATTATAAATAGTTTTACAAAAGAGGGAGTAACTTATGGGATGCCACTGCGTTTCACAGTACCAACTTTATGGGGGGATGAACAGATAGTAAAACAAGTAAAGAGTATAGAAGAAATAGCTAATTATCAAAAGACACATCCTGACATAAAAGTTTATCACGATATAACACAAAGTAATTTATTTGAACAATGGGCTACTTTAGAGCAAGACAAGTGGTTTGATGAGCAGGGAGAATTAAATGAGGATGAGCTTATAGGATTTTTAGAAGCAGTAAAGAATATAGGCATACTTAGTGAACAAGAAAGAGGGGTAGTAGGTTATGATGGTGCACTTGAAGTCAGTGATAATAAGGCAGAAGTATATGAGTATGATATGGATCGCATGCTAAGTCTCTTAATAGGTGCAACTATTAATGAAAATAAAGGAGATGGCAGCTTTAAAATTTTAGAAGTAGATGGAGAGAAAGTATTTAAGCCTAATAGCATTATAAGTATTAATAAAAATAGTCAAAAACAAGAGCTAGCAAAAGAGATTCTTGCTTATATGCTAGAGGAAAGTATGCAGCTTAGAGATATAGGAACTGGTTTCCCGGTACATATGGGGGCAATTAAAGCATGGATAGAGGGTGAAAATTATAATGCTAAAGATATGCAAATTTCAATAAGTAATAATGTAACAGAGCTAAATGTTTCTTGGGGGAATGAAGAAACTGTAGAAGGTTTTTATGAAGAAGTACAAGGCGTAACGAAAGCTGTATTAGGGGATGAAATGCTAACAGAAATGGTATTAGAAGCCGCTCAGCCATACTTTGAGGATACTATGACAGTAGAAGAAGTAGTAAGTAGTCTTAAACCTAAATTGGAACTTTATATGAACGAGTAAAAGCTGGGGGAGGTTGTACTACTAGTTACACTCTTCAAAATTTGTGATGCTCTAAGTTCAACCTCCCCCAGCTGGAATTTTAAAGAAGAAAGATAGAAAGATAGAAAGAAGGAAAGCATATATGAGGAGATATTTTATTAAAAATAAGGGGATTTTATTTGTGCTTCCAAGTCTTTTGGGTGTGATGATTTTTTATATTATTCCTTTTATCTCTAGTATGACATACTGTTTTACTTCTGGGCTTAGAGAGAAGAGGTTTGTGGGACTGATGCATTTTAAAGTGTTATTTGAGAATCAAAATTACCTATTGGCTATGCATAATACTATTCTTATAACTGGGATTGCATTACCTATTTTATGTGTGCTTTCGTTAGTGGTGGCACTTGTGATGGAAGGACAACTGAGAAGATTAAAGTGGCTGCAAGGGATATTACTTATTCCTATGGCATTACCAGCAGCATCACTGATGTTAGTGTGGAAGGATTTATTTACTCAGCAGGGCATAGTGAATGCCCTATTACATACCAAGGTGGATTGGTTACATAGTGAATTTGCACCATGGGTAGTCATCTTTATGATTGTGTGGAAGAACTTAGGGTATAATGTCTTGCTGATCATAAGTACATTATTAACTATGCCTAAAGAATATATGGAAGCGGCTCATTTAGATGGGGCAGGCTTTTGGCAAAGTAGTTATAGTATTAAAATACCTTATTTGGTGCCAGTATTATTTTTTACCATTATTATTTCGCTTTCAAATTGCTTTAAGATTTTTAGAGAAGTGTATTTGTTACAAGGGGAGTACCCAGAGAATAATTTGTACTTACTACAACATTTTATGAACAATCATTTTATAAAACTGAATTATGATTTACTAACGAGTGCAGCGTTTACCTTGTACGTGGTTATATTTATGTTTATTTTTATACTGACTAAATGGCAACAACGTTATATAAAGGAAAATATGTAGGAGGAGCTATGAGAAGCTTAAGAGAAGGATTCGGAAAAATAGGGGGAGGAAGTCTATTAGCAATGATGCTTTTTCCCTTGCTGTATATGGTGTTACATGCTTTAAAGGATGAGACACTTATAACTTATGTGTATAGTCATGATGTGACTATATGGGAGAAGGTGTTTGTTAAGCCCTTGTGTTTCAATCCCAATCAGTTTTATCGTATTTTATTTCGTACCCCACAATACCTTTATTTATTTTGGAACACTGTCATTATAGTGGTGCCTATTGTAATGGGGCAGTTACTAATAGGGATTTTGGCAGCCTATGGTTTTAGTAAATTAAAGTTTTGGGGTTCGGAGACTTTGTTTTTTATTTATATTATTATGATGCTGATGCCCTTTCAGGTGACGTTGGTGCCTAATTATATTGTGATGAGTAAAATAAAACTTTTAAATCACTATGGTAGCTTAATTTTGCCAGGGATATTTGGGACTTTTGGGATTTTCTTTTTGAAGCAGTATATGGAAGGCATTCATGAAAGTTTTATAGAAGAAGCAAGACTTTTGGGGGCCAATGAATTACAGATTGTCACCTACATTATAACGCCACTTTGTAAGCCAGTTATTACTTCAGCAGCAGTACTGATTTTCATTGATCATTGGAGTATGGTAGAGCAGCCTTTAGTGTTTATACGTGATATAGAAAAATTACCACTATCAGTTTATTTAGGAAATCTAGCAGAAAGCAACATCAATATAGGTTTTGCTTGTAGTGTATTGTATATGATTTTGCCGTTATTATTGGTGTTATATGCACAAAATGATTTATCAGATAGCTTAAAGCTAACAAGTCTGAAATAAGGAGAGAATGGTATGAAGCAAAAAATAATAAAAAGTATTTTTGTTTTCTTAGGGGTAATTTTAGCTTGTACGATTATCTCAAAATCTATTTATAATTATTTACTACCTGTGGTAAAGACAACTAAAGTGCAAGAAGGAAGTGTACAAGTACAATATATAGCCACAGGAAAGATAGGCTTAGACGAAGAAGCTGTAAAAAGTAGTCAAGTTGTGCTAATGCCTAGTATAGGTGGGAAGGTTATAGAAATAGGTAAGCAAGAAGGAGAAGAGATAAAAAAGGGGGATACTCTGTGTGTCATTGAAAAAAGTGAGGCAGTAGAAAGTAGAGCGGCAAAGGAATTAGAAGTGACAGAGCTTACTTTAGAAGAAGAGGGACTAGCAAGAGAAGCCTTAAGTAAAAAATTAGATTATGATACCCTTAAGGCAGATTATAAGAAGAAGCTAGAAGAACGGGAAAAGATTGGGCAGCATAATGTACTACTTAGCTTACAGGAGCAAATCACAGTGCAAAAGAAAAATTTAGAGACAACAACTAGCTTGTGGAAAGAAGGCTTAGTCTCACAGCAGTCCTATGAAGAAGAGCAAATTAAGCTAAAGCAATTAGAAAGAGATTTAGAGGAACAAACACAAGAAATAAAAAGTAATATGGATAAAGAATTAACCACATTAGAAAGACAAATGGAAGAATTAAATTTAAGTCTTGCCCAGTTAGAAGACAGGCGTACTTTGAATGCTAAAAAAAGAGATATGGCAAATCAGACAAAAGAAAATGAAACATTGATTAGCCCTATCTCGGGGTTTATACATACTTTAAATGTGGCAAAAGGGGCTACTGTTTCACAAAATGACAAGCTAGCAGTTATTGTACCTTATGAGGTACCGTATCTTTTAAGTTTTGAAGTAGATGATATAGTAGCTAGTAAATTACAAATGGGACAAGAGGTAAGCTTTAGCTATGGTAAAGAACCTTATAAAGCCAAGATTTTAAAGAAGAAATTCAATGAAACAACTGGAATCATGGTTATAAGTTGTGAAATAGCCTTAGAGACTTTAGAAAAGTTAAATTTAGAGAAAAATAGTTATAAAGTAGTGGATGTAAAGATTACAAATGAATCTACCAATTATCCTATGCTGATAGATAATAGTGCTATTAAAAAGGTCTATGGGAGTTATAGTGTCTTTGTTATAGATGAGCAAGAAGGAGTAGGCGGAAGTACATATAAGGTAAAAGAGGTGGCTGTAACAGTACTTGAAGAAGGGGATTATAAGTCAGCTATCTCAGGAAGTCTTGACCAAGATATGAAAATCGTTAGTTCAGACATAGGTGAACTTGTAGATGGGCAAGAGGTGAAATTGCAGTGAATCAAAAAGCAGTAAGGGTGATCTTATATATAGTCCTACTTCTTTGTTTACAACTTACTAAGGGGAGTTTAGTAAACTTTATGGAAAAGCATTATGGTGTAGGGCGTATAGAGGTTTATCTCAAAGAAACTATGAACTTTTCTGAGATTTATTTACGAGATAGCTATGAAACAATGATGCCAGCTTTAATGGGAAGTAAGTATTATACAATAGGTGCAAAAGATAGTGTAGGCAAGGTGAAAGAGATAGAAGTAGAAGGAATTGGAACCAATAGTTACTTTGAAGAAATGACATCTTTTGAACTGCAAGAAGGCGCTTATTTTGGAGAAGGGGCTGTAAAGGAAGGACGCCCAGTAGTTATTATTAGTGATACCTTAGCAAAGGCACTTTTTTCATCAGAGCAGGTAATTGGAAGTAGTTGTGAAATAGATGGGAGCACCTATCAGATTGTAGGAGTTTATACACGTTATAAGCATTTGAAAGATGCTTTATTTGATACAGGTTTAGAAAAGGTTTATTTTCCTATCACAAGTATGGCTGGAAAAGAACTAAAGGTTAGTGGAATTTTATTACCATCTATCCAAGGTGAGATGGCAATGGATGAAAAAGCATTAAGTACATTAGGGGTGAATGAAAATAATAGTTATATTTATCATGGGGAAGATGCTATAAAGCGTTTACAAAGTTTGGAGCAAGTGATAATCAATATAGGTGGTATCATTATACTTATAAATGTGATTATGTACGGTATGTATTTAGGAAAATGTAAAGAATTAGCTTTTAGGAAAAAAGGTTGTCATTTAATTGTTGCCGTAGGCATAGGGGGAGTGGCTTTAATAATGCTGATGAAATCTATATATATTCCGAAAGAAATGCTACCACCTTATAATATCTTTGATATGACTTACTACTGGGAATATTATAAAAGTAAACTTATGCTCCATAATCAGCTTGCAAGGGTAAGGCTTACTGATTTTGAAGGACTTTATTGGCTTATGAGTAAGTGGTTCTGGGGGATTAATCTCATGCAAGTAGTACTAGAGATAAAGATTTGTAGGGATGTGCAGTGCAAAATGAGAAAAGGTAGATTAAAAAAATACTAGTATGTATATGTATGGCATTAGTTATGCCTAATATTTATGCAACAGATTTTGTAATAAGTAATAATTCATTAAAGTTAGAGGATGAAAAACTTATTTTTAAAAACAACCTTTATTATATCCCCATAAATACACTTGGATTTATTATAGAGGCAAATTATAGCTGGAATGATAAACAAAATTCATTTGATATAACATGGCATCAAAAGCAAGTTAGTATATATCCAAATTGTAATTATGTTTTGTGTAATGACAAGAAAATATCTATAAGCTCAGAAACTTTTTGGAAAGATGAAAGCTTATATGTTCCTATTAGTATAATACGAGATCTATTTGAAGGAAGCATTTTTTATGATAAAAGTAAGGATATATTATCAGTGAAAGTACAAACAAAGGAGTTTCGTAGTAAAGTTGAAAACCCATTTAATAAAATTAATAGAATTGAAGAAGTTGATGAAATTAGAATTAACGATTTAAATAAAATAGATAAAAAAATAGATAAAAAAATAGATGATACAAGTAAGATTTCAGAACTCATGCAACAATTTCTTGAAAATAGTTACACAAAGGTAGAGCATGGGGATAAACGAACAGCAGGATATACTTATTATATAGATTTATATAGTAAAGGAGAAAAATTGACTCGCATTTTTGTTATGGGCAGCGATAGGATTGGTTTAATTGGAGAATGGGGATACTATGATTTAGAAAAATCATTAGTACTATCAGAGGTAAACATACAACAATAAAAAAATGAACTCAAAAGAATATGTTACTATATCTGGGCTTATGTATCCACTAGAGGTATATAAGAGAATTACAGATTAAGAAGGATTAGAAAGAAGCCTCAAGTTATGGAACTTGGGGCTTCTTTAGGTAAATACATAGTGCTAATTGCGTAGTATACTCATTGTGTTTTAATTGGTACCTTTTTAGTAATAAAGTTAGTCCTGAATGTGACAGCCAGTGTTTTCAATACAGGCACGAATGGAACTTTCAGAGGTAGTGTCATTGTAACCTACTTCAATTGAGCCTTCACCTAAATCCACATTAATCATAGAAATGCCTTCTATTTTATCTAAGGCATTTTTGATTTGAGTTTTTACTTCGGAATTTTGTAAACCTGATACATTATAATGAACTCTATGCATGATATACTCCTTTTATATGAAACTATATTTTGTGAACATTTAAAGCTGCTGGGCCTTTTTCATCTTGTATTATATCAAAGGTAACATTTTCACCTTCATGTAAATCTTTATTCTATTTAATGGTACCTGTATAAGCTGCCATATAAATACCTCCATCATAACAAGTGTAGTCTTTTAAATTTAGTATGCCTTTAAAGAAGGATATTTATAATGGAAAATATTATTTAGCTTAGTGTTCTAGGGACTACAATTCTCATGTTTCGTGTATAATGAATATAGATTGCATCTCTATGTTTTTGAAATAAATTATACTTTAAAGATGTGAGATGATTAAGAGAAATAATCGATATAGACTTTGAAAGGAGAGGCAGACAGAATTTTGTCTGTAAATATAAAAATGGTAAGAGAAATTATCAGAGATCATGAAAGATTAGTATTAAAAGCAGTAGAAGCAACAAAGGAAGATTTACATATCATTGAGGATATGATTGATACAGCTAAGGCTAATGAAGATATTTGTGTAGGACTTGCAGCAAATCAAATTGGTGAACGTGCACGTATCATTATTGCTAAAATGGGAAAACAATTTATTCCTTTAGTAAATCCTGAGATTGTGGCACATAGTCAATCAACCTATGAAGATGAAGAAGCTTGTTTATCACATGAAGGGACTAAAAAAGCAAAAAGATATGTTTGGATAGAAGTAGCTTATCGTGATAGACAATTTAAAAAGAAGAAACAGCAGTTTAATGGATTTGTGGCACAGGTTATTCAGCATGAGATGGATCATTGTGAGGGAATCTTAATTTAAATGGGTCATAAAAAATGAAGAATAAATAGTAAACAATAGAAAAGCAGTGAAGAATGAGGAGTGAAAAGGTAAAAGATAAGAGATATGGGGAGGGTGTATAAGAGAGAGGTGGAAAGATGAAGAAGGAAGATGTAAAGAAGATTTTGGATGTCTTGGATACAGTGTATGGAACTACTAAGGAGGGCTTTTTACACTTTGTAGATTACAAATGGCAGAGGCACCAGTAGAAGAAATCGAAGGATATATTAAGTCCATTGGGTTATATAAAAGTAAGGCTAAAAATATGAAGAAGTGTTGTCAGCAGATTATAGAGGAGTTTTGTGGAAAAGTACCTATGACTGTGGATGAATTAGTGAAATTAGCAGGGGTAGGGAGAAAGTCC
>JAZKZQ010000046.1:0-24227 GCA_045612745.1 Cellulosilyticum sp.
ATAAAATTTTGATTTTTTATATTTTCAAAAAATAAGACTACATAAATTCACTTCATGTAGCCTACTTTTTATTAAAAAATAAGTTGCTTTCTTAAAATATCTAAACTACTTTCTATACAAAGTTTACCATATCCCCATTCACGGCTTGGGAATGTTACATCTGGAATATCTCTTAATGTCCCACGTAAAAGATATGTTTTTAAATTCTCTCCATATAAAAACACATTGTTTTTCTCCACAATTCCCCACTGCATGAGTAGTGCTACACCTCCTGTTACATGGGGTGTAGCCATACTTGTGCCACTTAATACCCTATAACCCGCTGTTGTATTACTAGGTCCTGTAATACTTACACCTGGTGCCACCAAATCGGGTTTAATCACACTATCATTTCTGCCAAAGCCCCTACCTGAAAATGGTGCTAATTGATTAGTCACATGGTTATAAGCACCTACAGCTATAACAAGTCTAGCTGTAGCCGGTGTTGTAATAGTTGTATTTTCTGTAGGCGTTAAGAAATAACTATTGCGTCCTGTGACCTCTACTGTCGGTCCCCATGCATTATAATTGCCATAAGTCACATTAATACCATAGATTACTACCGTCCAACTCCCACTTGTAATAGGCCTCGTAGGATTAGAAGATGTTAGATAAATAGCAAACTCTTCATCACCATTTAAAGGAGATGGTCCCGCAAAAGTTGTATAAACCTTTGTCCCCCCTAAGCCATATTGTACGGGCCCTGTGGCATAAATCAATCTAGGTGTTTGCCTACCAGCAGGATCAATCACTTGAAATTCAAATTCATCAATAAAACTTTTCCAAACTGATAAATTATATTGTGTTACATTTTCTCCTATTTGAAACTGAAACCTGGTTTCTCCTCCTTGTGTTACCATACCTGCTGTATGATTATCTGTATTCCCTTCATTTCCACTACCCACCACAATATTATTCTTCCACCGTGTCGCTGCATCATCTAAGTACTGCTCTAAAAGAGCATTTCCGTCATGAGGTCCTGTATTCATGCCTATACTAATATTAATTGCTACAGGTTTTCCTAGCTCTGTGGCTTTTTCAATGACATAACGTACTGCTAGCATAATTTCTACATTTCTCACAAAGCCTTCAAAATCTGGTTGCCCTAGTTTCACAATAATATATTCCGCTTCTGGTGCTGCACCTTTATTATTGCCATTTGCACCTCGTCCATTTCCCCCTGCAATGCCAGCCACATGGGTACCATGCCCTACAATGTCCTCACTAGGCACTACTGCTAATCTTTCTTCACGGGTAGGTTTTGAAAGTGCCTCATTAATTTGTTCTCTTGTATACTCTGTACCTGTTAAAAACCCTTTTGGTGGATTTCCTGTAATTGTCTGATCCCATATATAGGCAATCCTTGTAGTACCATCAGGATTTCTAAAATCAGGATGTGCATAATTAATTCCTGAATCTACAATACCTAACAAAACACCTATACCTGTTAACTTATAAGGCGGATTATTTTGAACAGAGGTAATACAACTTGCCTCCATATTGGTCACACTATAAATCATACGTTTAGGCGTTTCCATGTATTCTACCTCCGTATAATTCAGCAAGTTCTTCACTTTGTCTTGTGGCATACTAAGCACTGCAAATTGATCATTAATAATCTGTGCTATGCCGCCCTCTTTTTGAGCAACAGCTTCAATATCCCCATTATATTTCACAATAATTTGCCATCTACCTGGTTGCCCAAAACCAAGCAAGGCAAGATTCTCCTCTGACAACTGAATTTCTTCTTGGGGTACAATACTTAATATACTTAAGGTAGCATCTGTTTTATTTTGCATTTTCCCCTCCTTAGGTACTAGTATTTACTAAATCTAATATATAACTTAAGGCTGCTTCAATACAAAGGAGGCCATATCCCCATGTAGCATTAGGATAGGGTGCATAACTTGAAGGCCTTGTTGCTGTACCAAGTAAATAAACCTTTAAGCGTTGCCCATAAAAGTCTGTTTGATTTAAAACCTGAAAGCTATACTGTAACAAAAGAGCATATGCTCCACCTACAAAGGCTGCCGAACCACTTGTTCCTGTAAAATTAATATATCCCGTATTACTATCTTTATTTGCTACCGGTATACCTACACCTGGTGCCATTAAATCTGGCTTTATTCTATTATCAGCAGTATAGCCTCGCCCTGAAAAAACTGCTACTTGTGTGGTTTGAGCATTAAAAGCACCTGCTGTTGTCACACCTCTTGCTGTACCTGGACTTGTAATAGTTTTATCTATACTTGGATTAAAAAAACGACTCCCACTACTTGTAATTTGAGCCCACATATTATAAGTACCCATTAAAATAGCTTTTGGTGTAATAATAAAATTCCACTGTCCCTTATTAATATTGGCACTTCCCTGTGCTTGAAACCATATAAACACCTCTTGCCTTATATTACTCGTTCTTGGTTCTATAAAATTAATAAGTACAGCTGTATTATCAAATAAATAAGCTCTATTAGATGTCTTCCGACTAAGAGAATCTGTCTTTTCTCCATTAGGTGCCTGGATGACTAGCTCAATATCATCTATAAACTCCTTCCACAAGCAACAACCATAGGATTTTTTATCTCCTTGAATAACAAATTGTAGCTCCTCCACCTTCCCTTCTTCAAACTGACCACTCACATGACAACCTGTATTCCCTTCATTACCTACACCTACTGTAATATTACACACCTTACTATAAGCCACCTCATCAATATAAGTTTCAAGAGGTGTTAGTCCATCATGACCGGTTAAACTATCTCCGACACCTAATATAATGCTGACTGGTATATTCATTAGACTTGCCTTTTCTAAGGCGTAACTAAGCCCCTCCATCACATCTACATCTGTAGGTCTACTACTACCAGAGTCATAATTCCCTATTTTTACAATAATTAAATCACTTTCTGGTGCTACACCTTTATTGACACCATTTGAACCTCTACCATTACCTGCTGCAATACTTGCCATAGCTGTGCCATGACCATCTGTGTCTTCTGATGGCACAACCTTAATCTGCTCCTCTCTTTCTGTCTCTTTTAATGCCATATTAATCTCTTCTTCTGTATACTCAGCCCCCCTATTAAATCCTTCAGGGGATTTTCCCGCAATAGTTTGATCCCATATATATTTGATACGTGTTGTACCATCTAGATTCAAAAAGTCTATATAACTATAATTAATCCCTGTATCAATAATGGCTATAAGTATCCCTTTACCTGTTACATTAAATTGACTTGAAGGTAGGTTAAGATTGGCACCACATACACTACTTAAGCCAATATCTATATAACTTAACTCTACAGGCAAACTTACTTCAGTCACTTTCTCAGATGAAGAAAGTGTTTGAATATTCTCTTTTGGGATAGTTGCTATTAAAAACTTACTCCCCACTTTCACAACTTCCATATTAAATTGTTTTATTTCTTCTTCTAAATCTCCTACATAGGTGACAACAATTTGCCACCTATTAGGATCTGCTTTTGTTTGAAATAGGGATTTAGCCGTGTCTGATAACAAATCTTCATATCTTAGTGCAAGTTGTAGCCTTGGTGCAATCTTATTAATATCCATGACTTTCTCCTTTTGCCACCTCTCATCACTTATGCATTAAAAGGTGTTAATAAGATTTTATTGAACATAGATGCCTCCAAAATACCATAACCTTGATTGGGATTTGGAAATGGTATATCTGCTGGCCGCTTCATATATTCTAAGAGCATGCTATTTAATAAAATACCATTTAATAAAGGATGACCTCTTTCTACTTCCCATTTTTCAAAAATAGTAGCTGCCATACCCGCTACCATAGATGCACTCACTTCTGTTCCTACTATTTGTATCATTTCATTTTTTTCATTCATTGTTACTATACTTCCACCTGATACCAATGTAGGCTTAATACTATCACCTATGGTATATCCTCTTCCTGAACTCTTTAAGGTTGTAAGTTGTTCCAAGTTATAGCCCCCTATACAAGTAACAGCCCAGATATTCCCCACAGAACCAATGGTGGCATATGGATTTTGTGTAAGTAATCTCACAAATGAATTAGAACCTTCTCCTGAAATCCATAAATCCACAGGATTACGGTCATTATTTTCACCCTTAACCTCTAAAATCCATCCCCCTGCTTCCATATTGCTTATGCGAAACCAAAGCTCCTTAGCACCACTATAATAATTAAGTGTCTCACCCTGACTATAAATTATGGATTGATCTATCAAATACTTTCCAGCATTATTAATCATCGTACTTTTACCGCTAGGCGCTGTTAGCACCACTTGCCAGTTCGTTAAATAACGCCTCATTAAACATCCCACAATATTTTGCCCATCTTTTTCACATTGTAGATTGACTACCGGCTCTTGGGTAGTCTCATCATACAGTGTTTGATGATGCCTTTTATCGCCTTCTTCTCCAGTAGGTGCAATAACCGCATGCCCCTCTTTTATAGCAACACAGTTTAGTAACGTATTGTAAAAACTCAGCCCATCATGGCCATCTATATTGGTATAGTATGGTACATAAAAAATAGTGGGGTGCTTCTGTGCTTTTGCAAAGCGTTGAAGTTGCCATATCGCAACCATTAAATCTGCCATAAGTATATTTTTTTCATTTGGCATACCCCCATAAATCCTTTGCAAAGGCTTAGGTGCTGAATTCACTTTTGCCACCAAAAATTCTGCCTGGGTAGCAACACCTTCATATCTCGCTCCTTTACCTCCTATTATATTCAATAACATTGTATTTTCATTACTAGACGTATCTATGGGGACAATTTCTTCTGGCTTTTCGCTTTGAAGTGCTTTATTAATTTCATCTTGTGTGAAAAAAGCACCTTGATTACCTGAGGTTTGATACCATATTCCTGCTATACGTGTTGTTCCATCTGGATTTCTTAGGTTTTCTAGACGATAATCTACACCTGATTCACTGACAATAGCAATATATACACCCTTACCACTATAATCACTATCTCTTGGCATAACACGATAACTTGGTATTTTATCTTTTATAGCTTTGCTTTCTTCTCTCCCTCTTTCTAAAATAGGACTCTCATACCTAGGTATCACATAGGGTCTTATCTGCTTTGACTTTTCATTAATCTTACGCTTCGTATCATAAATCAAGCTATAATTCCCTGGCCCTTGTATAACCTCTAGCCCCAGCCCTTTCATATAATCTGCATCCCCTATTTCATCTTCTTCAAAAGGTACATAAATTCTTTCCTCATTAGGAATCATTTTATAAAATAAATCATTATATAAACTCTCTTCTTGCTTTTTGATACGATATACCTGCCTAAAATCACACTGCTCATCTTGTGCCATACAATTTACCACACGATTAATCATTTCCTCATATTCACAGGTTAAATAGACACCTTTTTCAATATAAAACTCAAAAGCATTATGACTAGGAATATAATATGCTGCAATATCTGCTTTTTCACGATGCATCAGTATCACACCATGAACCTCTTCCATCAGCTTATTAATAATTTTTCCTGTTAAACTGCGATAGCGATAAAACTTTTCTTTTGGACTTACCGCACTATAAATCACTAATGGCTTTTTAATCTGTTTTGCCCATTTTATGAGTTGATAAATACTTCTAATATACTGGGAAGCCATTATTTTATCCTCATTGGTATAACAACTTACCCAATAAGTTTCCTTTAATGCCCTTTCATTATTTTGAATAACCAACTCTTCTGATGCCATATTATATAATGCATCCACCCTTTGACTAAGCTGCTTACTCCCTATAGTAGCTAACAACATACTTTGGGCATCAAATAACGCCAAGGCTGGCAACTGCTTGTTACCATCTAATATCATCTGAAAATCCATTTCTACATATTTCACCTGTTTACTTAAGGCATCCAATTGTTTAGACTCTACTTCTTTGATTTCAAAAGGCATTGATTTATTATATCCTTCTACAATCACCCTCATATTGTGCCTCCTATATATTGGCAATACTTGCTCTTAGGTCTAATTTACCATAGCCCTCAATGTTATTAGGATAAGTAACACCATTCTGCCTTCTAGCACCTCTCATAAAAATCACTCTTGCAATACGTGTATTCATTTGAGGTAAGTTATTTTTATAAATTGCCCACTGCATCAAAATAGCTGCTGCAGATGCTGTTACTGCTGCCGCTGTACTAGTTCCTACATAGGTAGTTGTTCCACCACTAATACTTGGTCCTTCTACATTAACACCTGGTGCAATAATATCGGGTTTTATAACAGCTGATGTTGTAGGTCCACGGCCTGAGCCAATATAAATGCTACCATCTACATAATCATAGGCACCTACTGTAATTGTATACGTAGACGTATTTGGAATTTGTACAGTTGTATCTGGAGATGCTCTTAAAAATCTAGTTGCCTCTTTAATAAAATCCTTTCTTGGTAACCACATATGAAAAGTTTCATTCACTATATCTTCTCCATATATGGTAATACTCCATAAGCCAGGTGTAGGCTTATTTAGTCTTATCTCAATCTTTTCACCACCTGTTTCAGGATCTGGATAAATATATGTGACTGTAATGACTGTTTGTTCTAAGTTTAAACGATATACTTGAGATTGATTAGGTAAAATCGGTACCTTTTCTATTACTTGCCCTAATGGGCTTTTTAATGCCACTGTCAGTTTATCTGGTAGTATAGACCATAAGTAAAGTGTAAATCCCGTACTATTATCTGCCACATTAATTTCTACTTCCTGACTCCCTCCTGTTGTAATAGTGCCTTCATAATGGTGACCTAAATTCCCTTCATTACCTGCCCCCATGACAATAATGACATTTTGAACTACACTTAAACTTTCTAAGTAACGTTCAAAAATATTACTCCCATTATGTGCACCATAATTACTCCCTAGTCCTATACAAATAATCAAAGGTTTGTTTTGTCTAATCGACTCCTCGATTAAAAAACTGACACCTGCTATTAAATCATTTTCTGCATAGGCTGTTGCACTTGGCTCTACCAGGTAATACTCTTTCAGTTGTGCAGTGGCTGGTCGTAACTTCACCATTAAAATCTCTGCATCTGGCGCACCACCTACATATCCTCCCTCTGTTTCTTGATCATTTCCTGCTGCTATCCCTGCCAAATAAGTACCATGTCCATTTTCATCTCTAGAGGGTACTACGGTATATGGGTCACCTGCTTTTAATGCCTCATTAATCTTATCTTCTGGATAATACGTCCCATAGTTATATTTTGTAGGTGGGGGCCCTGTTTCAATAGTTTGATCCCAAATGCCAACTATACGGGTGGTATTATTGGCATTTTTAAATAGAATGTTGGTATACTGAATACCTGTATCAATAAAGCCTATAATCGTTCCGTTTCCTCTAATCTCTCCAAATGCACTACTATGAAATAAAGTTATATTAGATGTCTCTAAAGCTTGATTTGCATTTAAACCATATAGTATAGGCACCGTTACAAACTTAATGTTAGCTTGAAACTCATTAAATTCACTTTCATATTGTGGCTCTACTGTAACCGTAAAGATGTTGTTACCTATCTCATCAAAAACTAAATTAGGATATTGGGCTTGAATCTGTGATAAAGGAATTACTCTTTGTATTTGAAGGTTATCTAGCAAATATGTTCGCGTCTCATTTTGCCTCATTATCTTTTCTCCTTTACAAAATAAAATGCTCAAAATCTAACTTAAGACTTTGAGCATTTGTTATCTTATATTATGTTTATGCAAAATGTGATACAAATATTATTATTTAGGCTTTACCATATTTAGAAATAATACTATCAATGAAGCGACTTGCTTCAGATTTACTAAACTTATTAATATCTACCTCTGGTACAATCTGATGACGGGCACACAAAGCTTCTAAATAAGACTTTTGTCTCTTAGTCATAGGTACATATTTAGGAACTTCCCATTTTAGTATTTCTGGTCTAAATAATCTTGGTTCCTTATCTTTAAAATCTCTTTCTAAATTTCTAAAAAGCTCATAAGTAGCATAAGCATCATCATATGCACGATGGGCATTTTCTAATGAAATGTTATAATACACACATAAATCACCTAATTTACGACTTGGTAATTCTCCTAACATTTTTCTTGAAATAACCAGCGTATCTACACATTTTCTTTCAAATGGTAAATTTAGTAAAGTTGCCTTAGCCTTTAGCATACGATAATCAAATAGATTAATATTATGACCAACAAGTGGCACATCTTTGCAAAAGGCAATAAACTGTGGCATAACCTTTTCAATAGGTAATGCATCTGCTACCATTTCATTGGTTATACCAGTAATTCCAATAATATAGTCCGAAATAAGTTCATTTGGACGTACAAGTTCATTAAAACTTGCTTTTACTTCTCCGTTCTCCACATAGACAGCACCAATCTCTATAATCTCATTGTTTATAGGATGGCCACCTGTGGTTTCAATATCCACTACAACATAGGCATCCATTTATCTTCTCCTACTACTTAAATTATTTCCTATCTTAATATCTATATTTTATTTTACAACACCTTTCACATATTGCAAACTTATTATTTATATTTCTTAACATTTTATATTGACAAAATAATATAAAAATACTTGCTTGAAAATATAGCTTGTACCATATAGTATATAGTTGTCATCTTTATAAACCGTACAATATATATATACTATTTTTCATTCTGTGTGCATATATTGTATGGTGTATAAATAAGTGACTAATAAAAAGGGGGATGTACCATGAATTATTCTGTAATCAAACGTGATGGACGAAGGGTACCTTTTGATTTAACAAAAATCCTTAATGCCATTACCCGTTCTGCAAAAAATCTCAACCTCACTATTAACCCAGTAAAAATTGCAGAAGAGGTCAATTCACGCATTCATGACCATTTTAGCTGTGAAATGACTGTTGAACAAATCCAAGACACCATCGAAGAAACACTTATGCATCTTGATCTTATGGAGCTTAAAGTTTCTTATTCTAGTTACCGTAAAGAACGCACACGTATTCGAGATTTGAAATCTGAACTTATGGATACAGTGCATCATATTGGTATTGAAACAGATCGTGATAATGCCAATGTTGGTAATAACTTTTCTTCCAAATTATTACGCATCGCTAGTGAAACAAACAAATGGCACAACCTTTCTAAAATGCCCAAAAATTTAGCAAAACTTCATGAACAAGGTGATTTATATTATCACGATTTAGATAGTTACAATTTAACGATAAACTGTTTACATATAGATACAGGAAAAGTATTTAAAAATGGATTTAATACAGGATATGGTACAATTCGTCCACCAAAACGTATCGAATCTGCTGCAGAACTTAGCTGTATTTTACTCCAATCTTCTCAAAACGATATGTTCGGTGGACAATCTCATGTGAATTTTGACAATGATTTAGCACCTTATGTAGAAGCTACTCGCCAAGAAATCATTGAAGATTATAGTGATTTAAAAGAACTAAAAAATGAAGAAAACTTTAAAGAATTTGTAGAAAACAAACTCCTTCAACGTATCCATCAAGCCATGCAAGGCATTGTTTACAATCTTAATACCATGCATTCAAGAGCTGGTTCTCAGGTGCCATTTAGTAGTTTAAATATCGGGCTCCCATCATCTCAAAATGCAGCCCTAGTATGTGAAATTTTCTTAGAAGAATATGAAAAAGGATTGGGTAAACATGAACAACCTATATTCCCTAATATTATCTTTAGATTAAAAAAAGGTGTCAATCGCCTGCCCAGTGATCCTTATTATTATTTATTTAAACTCGCTTGCCGTGTGGCTTCCTCACGTATGAATCCTACTTTTATGAATATTGATGCAGACTTCAATCTCACTTATTATAATCGTGGTATTTTACCAGCTACTATGGGATGCCGCACATATATTTGTGCTAATATCAATGGCCCTGAAGGCCCTAATCGAAGAGGTAATAATGCACCTACCACCATTAACTTACCACGTATTGGTATAGAGGCACATCATGATATATGTACATTTTGGGAACTTTTAGATGAAAGATTAAATGCTGCTAAAGAATCTCTAATGCATCGTTATACTATTTTGCAGAAACTTAAAGTAAAAGATTTACCTTTTGTAGCTGGTGAGGGTTTAATGTTAGGATCAGAAGGTCTTGGTCCAAACGATAGTATTGATCCTATTTTAAAAAATGGCTCTTGGTCTATTGGCTTTATCGGTCTTGCTGAAACTTTAGTTGCTCTCACAGGTAAGCATCATGGTGAGTGTGAAGAAGCACAGAATTTAGGTTATGATATCATTCAACATATTCGCGACTTTACCGACCGTACAACTTCGGAAACACATATGAATTGGAGCTGCTACGCTACACCAGCAGAAGGTTTAAGCGGTAAATTTGTAGTTCAAGATCGCCAAAAATACGGTCTATTACCAGGTATCACAGATAAGGATTACTATACAAATAGTTTCCATATACCTGTTGGTTATAGTATCTCTATACCTGATAAGATTCAAATTGAAGCACCTTTCCATAAAATGTGTAATGGTGGGCATATTAGCTATATCGAAGTAGATGGCTATCCTACACCTCAAACAGTTGAAAAAATTATTAACTATGCCTATGATTATTCCAATATTAATTATATAGGCATCAACTTCCACTTACGCTATTGTAAAGATTGTGGTACACATATTAATGAACAAAGTATTGCTTGTCCTAAATGCAATAGTATGAATATTCAAGGTATTAGTCGTGTTACTGGTTACCTTAGCTTAGATGAACGCTTTGGTGTTGGTAAAGCTGCTGAACGTCATGACCGCCTCTCTCATGACGGAAAATATACCCACACTTATAGTAATATATGATAGCTACATTACAGGTAGCCGGATTTTTAGAACATTCTACAGTTAATGGTGAAGGGTTTAGGAGTGTTTTATTTTTATCCGGTTGCTATCACCACTGCCCCGAGTGTCACAATAAGGAAATGCAAAATATACACTACGGTGAAGCTGTAACTTATGAACAGCTTCTAAAACGTATTGAAAAAGTTGTTCCTCTTATTGACGGTTTAACACTTTCAGGAGGAGAACCTTTTTTGCAAGCAGAGGCCCTGATTCCTTTTGTAAAGCTCATAAAGGAACAATTTAATTTATCCATTTGGTGCTATACAGGTTATACCTATGAAGAACTCCATCAAAATAAATGCCACCTAGAGCTCCTTAACTTTATTGATGTGCTTGTAGATGGACCTTTCATCACTTCTTTAAAAAATCCAAACTTAAAATATCGTGGTTCTTCCAATCAACGTATTTTAAAACTTTCACCAGCTATGACACCAATTTTATTAGACTATGATGACCTTTAAATATATCTTAACTTCATCTAAAAGGGGCCTTGCAAAAATAGCAATAGCCCCTTTTATGTTCTTCTATTATGTGTCCTCAAAAAATAGCGTAGATTATTTTTTACACCCCTCCTTTACTTCTTCCACTGAAATACAATAATACCTATAATCATAATGCCAACCCCAGCTATCTTAGACCACATAAAAGGGGTTTTCTCTGTATGAAATAATCCAAAAACCTCTATTAAATAAGCAGAAATCATTTGTGAAATCAAAATAAGCATTACTGCATATGCAGGTCCCAAATGTCCCATAGCCACAATAACAGTATAAGTAATACATGCCCCTATTACCCCACCTAATAAGTACAGCTTATTCACATGCTTAAGCCCTGCTACATCAGAATCTCTTACAAAAAAGAGTACCACAAGACAAAATAAAAAGCCTGTAAAGTTTACAATACTATTCGTAAACCATACACCAGCTTTTTCCGTTACTCTCGTATTAAAAACACCCTGTACACTCATTAATATGCCAGAAATTAATGCCGTAATCATACTTGTAAACATATTTATTCATCCTTTCTCCTTATCTCACCTCCTTATTTTGCATATTTTTACTATTTTTATACCTCTTATTATTTTACTTTTCTCTATTTAATATAACTAAAATAGCTCTCTCTAAATCTTAAACAATTTAGAGAGAGCTATTTTTGACTCTATAATATAAGGCAACCTATTCCTCTTATAATAAAATAACACCTTTTGCTTCACATGCTGCATACATTTCATCTGGCCAAATAGATGCTTGCACTTCTCCGATATGTACTTTGTGTAAGAAGTACATACAAATACGAGATTGGCCAATACCACCACCAATAGTATATGGTAATTGTTTATTAAGAATTTTTTGATGGAAATCTAATGTGGTACGTTCTGTACATTGGGCTTTTTCAAGTTGTGCTTTAAGACTTTCTTCGCTTACACGAATACCCATAGAAGAAAGTTCAAAAGCACATTCTAAGATTGGATGCCAGAAAAGAATATCCCCATTTAAACTCCAATCATCATAATCTGGTGCACGGCCATCATGTTTTTCCCCATTTGTAAGTACATCACCAATTTTCATTACAAAGACAGCTTTCTTTTCTTTACAAATTGCATTTTCTCTTTCTTTAGCTGTAAGATCAGGATACATATCTAATAATTCTTGTGTTGTAATAAAATAAATTTCTTCTGGTAACCACTTTTCAAGAGATGGGTACTCTGTTGTAATATATTTTTCTGTTTTTAAAAAGGCATTGTAGATTTTTTGTACGGTTTCTTTAAGTGTTTCTTCACTGCGCATCTCTTTTGTAATAACTTTTTCCCAGTCCCATTGGTCTACGTAGATTGAATGTAGATTATCTAGTTCTTCATCTCTTCTAATAGCATTCATATCTGTATATAAGCCTTCATCAACTCCAAATTTATATCTACCAAGTGCCATACGTTTCCATTTTGCAAGAGAATGTACGATTTCTACCACAGCCCCATTGTCATCTAATACATCGAAACTTACAGGTCTTTCTACCCCATTTAAATTGTCATTAAGCCCTGTTTCTGGTTTTACAAATAAAGGTGCTGATACACGTGTTAAATAAAGTTCATAAGCCAAAGCATTTTCAAAGTAATCCTTAAGCTTCTTAATAGCTACCTCTGTTTCTTTTAAATCTATTCTTGACTCATATTGTTCTGGTAAAAATAATTTCATACTTAATCCTCCTTAAAATAAATTTAAAAATTCTTTTAAATATAAAAAACCTCCGTCCCCTAAACAAAGGGACGAAGGTTACTCGCGTTGCCACCCTAATTGATTCTTTATACAAGAATCCTCTTAGTTACGTACAGAACTTAATCGATACGCTTTAGATATAACGGTCTATCCCGTCTAAGTCTACTAAGCAATGCTTTTCGGTTAGAAACTCCAAGATGTTCTTCAAAATATGCTTTACTACCGATTTGCAGCTACCTCGGCTCTCTGAAAGTAAACTCATACTTTTACTCTTCTCTTCACTGTTTTTGAACCATATTAAAAATATATTTGCTATTATAAATAATACATTTTAATTTGTCAATACTATTGTGTTAGTTTCTATATATTCTCAATTTGGAAGTCAATAGGCGTTTTTCCAAGTGCTGTTAAAAGTGCATTTGCCTTTCTAAAATGATCACACCCAAAGAAACCATTATAAGCTGAAAGTGGACTTGGATGTGCTGCTTCTAATATTTTATGCTGTGGATTTGTAATAAGCGCTGCCTTCTTACGTGCTGGCGCACCCCATAAAAGAAAAATAATAGGGTCTTGACGTTCATTTAAAGTTTTAATTACTGTATCTGTAAATATTTCCCAACCTTTTCCTTTATGAGACTGTGGCTTACCAGCACGTACGCTTAAAACAGTATTTAAAAGAAGTACGCCTTGCTCTGCCCATTTCATTAAATAACCATTATTCGGAATATAACACCCCATGGTTGCATTTAACTCCTTATAAATATTTCTTAATGAAGGCGGGGTAGGCACACCTGGCTGTACAGAAAAAGCCATACCATGTGCTTGACCTGCCCCATGATAAGGGTCCTGACCTAAAATTACAATTTTTGTATCCTCATAACTGGTGACACGCATTGCACTAAATAAGTCTTGAGCTGGTGGATAAATTGTCTCTTTTCTATATTCTTCTTTTAAAAAGGCTCTCAGTGCCGTATAGTATGGCTTATCAAATTCTCCTTTAAGTACTTCATCCCAGCTATTATTAAATTCTACCATTTGTATAGTCCTCTCTTTTTAACACACTTCTAGTATTATATACGTTAGCTTCATATCAGTTTTTTAATTATTGAAAAAGTGCTGTAGATAAATAACGTTCTCCTGTATCTGGCAATAATACAACGATTAATTTATCTCTATTTTCTTTAAGTTTTGCAATTTCTGTTGCAGCACTTAAAACTGCACCAGATGAAATACCTACTAATATCCCTTCTGTTTTAGCTAATTTACGTGCTGCATCAAAAGCTGCTTCATTAGTGACTTGTTTAATTTCATCAATGACATCTTTATTAAATGTATCGGGTACAAAACCTGCACCAATACCTTGAATTTTATGTGGGCCTGGTTTACCACCTGACAAAACTGGTGAATCAAAAGGCTCAATAGCTATAATCTTTATTTCTGGCTTTTTAGCTTTTAAAACTTCTCCTACACCTGATACTGTTCCACCTGTACCAACACCTGCTAAGAAGTAATCTACTCCTCCATCTGTATCTTCCCAAATTTCAAGAGCAGTGGTTTCACGGTGTGCCTTAGGATTGGCTGTATTACTAAATTGTTGAGGAATAAAGCTATTTTCAATAGTTCTGTGAAGTTCCTCTGCTTTTTCAATTGCACCTTTCATGCCCTTTATACCTTCTGTAAGCACTACTTCTGCTCCCAGCGCTTTTAAAATATTTCGACGCTCAATGCTCATTGTATCAGGCATTGTCAAAATAAGACGATATCCACGGGCTGCACAAATATATGCCAGTGCAATCCCTGTATTCCCACTTGTAGGTTCAATAATTGTTGTACCTTCTTTTACATATCCAGCTTTTTCTGCTTCTGTAATCATGTAATAACCAATACGATCCTTTGCACTACTACCAGGATTAAATGATTCTAACTTGACAACTAAGTTTGTCTTTAACCCCTCAGATTTACTATAATTTGATATTTCTACTAAAGGGGTTTTTCCTATAAGCTCCGTAATATTTTTTGCAATCTTTGCCATAATCTTTTCCTCCCATTAATATACTATTTTCTATGTCTAAATATAATACATTCCTGCTGTTTCTTGCCCCAATACTTGATAATCTCTTACAAGCTGCTCCAATGTAATATTATCAATAACTTCGCATATACTTTTATTTATCTTGGTCCATACACATTCTTTAAGACACTGCTGCAAATTATTATATAGTAAACTATCTCCAGCAGGTAATTCATCTTCTACAACAGAAATTTTACCTTCTATTGCACAAATAACTTCCCCTACTGTAATTTCATCCACTCTTTTGGCAAGCATATACCCCCCTTGAGAACCTTTGACACTTCGGACAATGCCTGCCTTCTTTAGAAGCGAAAAAACTTGTTCTAAATAATTTGCTGATAACTCTTGTCTATCAGCAATATAAGCTAATGGTACTTGCTCACCGGTAGTGTACACTGCTAAATCTACTAGTGCCCTTAATGCGTACCGTGCCTTTGTAGATATTTTCATATGTGCCCCTCTCTTCTTATTCCTACTATTTCTATATGACTTATAGTATATTACTCAAAAATAATTTGTCAATAGTTTTAGAATATTATGCATTTAGAATTTATCTTTCAAATCCTTCCCCAACTACTTCATGTAGATTTTGTACTGTCATAAAAGCTTTACTATCTATAGTACTTACATATCTCTTTAAGTCTATAAATTCTTTGCGATCAAGGACAGTTGTGAGAACTAGCTTATGACTCTTACTATATGCCCCCTCTGCATGATAAACTGTTGCACCACGGTCTAAGGTGTGTAAAACATATGTTCTAATAGCTTCTCCCACCTCTTCTGTGCTAGGTACAATCATGACATACTTTTGAATTGTAAATCCTGCAATAATATAGTCTATTAATGAACTTGTAATAAGTACACCTAGTGCTGCATATAATCCTTTTTCAATTCCAAATATAGTTGTTGCAAGTAAAACAACCACTAAATCTGCAATCATTAATGAAGCACCTATATTAATAGGAAAATATTTATTAATAATTTTGGCAATAATATCCGTTCCACCTGAAGATGCCTCTAGATTAAATACAACAGCTTGCCCAATCGCAATAAATAATGCACCAAACAACAGTATAATTAATGTATCTTGGCTAATAATACCAACATTTGGCCAAAAATATTCTAAAACTATCATTAAACAAGAAACTGTTAAACTACATATAATACTTTTTATCCCAAAACTTTTTCCCAATACTACAAAACCAATACAAAACATTAAAATATCTAAGCAAAATATAATAATACCAATAGGAATGTTTGGAATAAGTGCTTTAATAACAATAGCTAAACCACTTATTCCTCCAGCTGCTATATCAGACGGCATCCAAAAGAAATATAAACCTATTGAAATAAATAATGCACCAATAATGATTCCTATATATGACATCACTGTTTTTTTCACGCTATTCACCTCATCCATTCTACTCGTAATATTATCTTCCTATTCTATGACTAGTATACTTATTTATTTTTTACATAATAAGGAGATACAAAATAAAGAGACACAAGTCCGCCTTAAGCAATCTTGCATCTCTAAATATACTATTTTGTGTTCTTAACTATTTTCTTCAGTTCACTAAATAAAGTGGTTACTTTTTCTTTATTTGCTGCAAACTCTATTTTGCCGTCTACTCTTAAAATATAGTAATTAGTATCATATGAAATAAGCTCAATATTTTTTTCTGAGCCGTCCTTCATATAATAAGTAATACTAATTTCTGCCTGTCGTTCTGTCTTCTGTTCAATTTGTGGATTTTGAAGTATTGTCTCAATGTATACACTATCTTGAATTAAGTTTAGTAAGCTTTCTGTTTGCACGCCATCTAATAGCTGATCATTCAGTTTTCCTACTGCATTACTTTCTAATACCTCATAAAGTACAGTTATATCTTTACTTTTTTCTAAAGTATCTTCCTTATTATCTTGTTTTGTCACTTCCGCTGTTAATGTTTCTTCTTCTAATTGTTCTTCTGCTGGCAGTTCATTGTCTGGTTGACTTTCTTGTAATCTTAATTTATAGACAGCTTGTGGATTAGTCATTACAATACTTTCAATTTCTTCTATCTCTGGGCGATACACACTACGGTGAATCATTTGTAATGGTTTCAACTGTTCAAAGCCTTTTAATGACTGTTCTTTTACTGTATACACATAAGGGCTATTATTTTCACTAAAATAATATTCCCCACCTTGCTTGGTTCCAAAATTTAAAGTATAGTTCTCATCTAATGTAATACTCAAAGTTGGTGCATCCATACCATAAGATATTTCTGTTGTAACTTTTCCTACTAGTCTTTCTTTTTCAAGACGTCTTAAGTCCTCAAATAGTCCAATGATTACTTCTGCTTTTACTTCGTACATATCATTGAAATACTCTTTTAAAAACCATTTAGTTTTTTCTTTTTGTAAAGTTAAAACTGTTCCTCCTTGATGAATGACCATATTTTTCACTTTCTCTAAATCTGGCATTTCAATCTGTGGATCTATGAGCATACTTGAATCAACTAATAAGACTTCTGATTTTATAGGATTTACACTATATACTAGCTCTGTTTCATCACTATATATATATCGAATTGTACGTTCTTCATTAATATTTCCTAAACGAAATGTTTGATAATTTCCTTCAGCATCACAAATAACAACACGAGGTGTTGTTTCACTGATTCCATATATACTTAAATCTTTTACATTTCGAATGACATTAATGCTTTGTTCTGTCTTAAAATAATTTATCCATTCATTAATTAAATCATTATTATATGTAATTTCTGATTCTAAAGGGTTTTGCCAAACCTTATTCTTCTTTTCTAATGTTAAACTGTTCTTATCTTCTATTTCTATCTTCTCAATTTCTTCTGTTAACAAACTTAACGGAAGTGCTATTTCTTCAACAAGCACTTCTGTACTCATCGCTTCAATCTGTACTTTATATTGTGCATAAAATACACCACCTACTACGACTGCCAGTGCTGCTAAAATAACACCAAATTTCTTTTTCATTTTCTTTTCCTCCTGCTCCTACTAACCTACAGTAAAAGGTTCTCAAAACATATTTCAACATAGTTTAGCATTAAAATAAGATTTTTGCAATTTATAATTTGTTATTCTAATTGTTTGATTGATTTTTTATAAATCATACCATGAATATTATATATTTTATTTATATTATATTAATTTTATATTTTTATAATATAGTTTTTTTTATTTTAGTCGATATATAAATATACTAACATATCATATGACGGAGGGGTTTTATGCAAAAAATTATACTACCAATCAGCAAATGTATCCCTGGAATGATTACTGCACAACCTATTGTTGATTTAAAAACAGGTACTACTATTATTGGTCAAAATCAAATACTTACCGAGGAGTTTTTAAATAATCTACCCAATTTTATTTATAATGATATTTGGGTTTATCTAGATTCTTTTTCAAAGGTATGGAACTTACCTGAAAAGGTTATGGAAGACTATAGAAAATATAGCAAAGTCCTCAATTTAGTTTTAGGCGATTTAAATCGTTCAGCAAAAACACAAGCACAACTTAATCCAGATGACTTTAATCAACTTTGCTCACAACTTATCCATGATTTTAAGCAAAATTATAGTTTATTAGGATGTACTAACCTTATGGCTCAATTAGATTATACAACCTATACACATAGCTTAAATGTTGCATTTTTAGGTGTACTTATTTGTAGATGGTGTAATTTAGGTAAAACTATGGAGGATTTAGTAATCAAGACAGGACTACTCCATGATATTGGTATGATTAATCTACCTATAGACTCCCTTAAAAAGGAAATGACTCCAGAAGAGCTTAACGAATATGAAAAACATCCAATCTACGGCTACAATATTGCAAATAAAATCAAAGAGTTAAGTCCTGATGTAGGTAAAGCCATCCTTGCACATCATGAAACTTGTAATGGCACAGGCTTTCCACTTCGCCTTTCTTCTCCTTATATTTCTAAGCTTGCTAAAATTATTGCCTTAGCTGATGCCTATGATACGCTACATAGCAAACATCATATTTTTGAAACACTTCGCATTCTCCTAGAAGACAAGCTTACAGACTATGACCCTGAACTTTTATTTACTTTCTGTAATACGATTGCCAATTATTATATTGGTGTTTTTGTAAAATTAAATACAGGCGAAATCGGAGAAGTTGTATTCATTAATCCAAAATGTATTTATAAGCCTATTATTAAAATTAATAACCGCTTTATTAATCTATATACAGAACACCAATATACTATTGTTGCTATTGAATAATTTTAGCAGCTATATAACTTAGCTCTCCTATAAAATATTTACTAATATATAAATAAACTAAAAATGATGGTAGCCTTCTTTTTTGATGGCTACCATCATTTTTTGTACGCTTACTCATTATAGTACAGTTAAATAACGCCTTAATATGTCTTGGTGGCTATTTTTCTTTCCCGAATAATAAAAATCAATTTTTGTCTCTTGATTCTCACTTAATTTTTCAGTTTCAATATTAAGTAATTCCTTTAATCGTCTAATTGTTCCTTCATTACCATCATAAATCTTGATATATGATGGTAAAATATCTTCTAATATATTTTTAAAATATACGAAATGTGTACAACCTAGTACAATTCCACTATACTGTGTTAAATCATATGATTTCAGTTTACTCTTAAAATAATCTTTTAGTTCTTCTTTCTCCTCAAATTGAAAGTTCTCTGCATAATGAACTAATTCTGGTAATGCTAAAGAATCCACACGTTCTTGTTCATCTATTTGATCAACAAGTCTTCTATACTTTTCTTCTTTTAAAGTAAGAGGTGTTGCCGTTACTAGTACACGACCTTCTTTTGTTTGATCCAAAGCTAATTTAACAGCTGGTTCCATACCTATAATAGGAATCTCTTTATATTTTTCTCTTAAACTGCTTACGGCAATACTTGTAGCTGTATTACATGCTATCACAATGACATCAACTTGTTCCTTAAGTAAAATTTCTACTACTTCACTCACACAGCCTAATACTTCTTCTTTTGTTTTAGTACCATAGGGTACATTTAGATTATCTGAATAATAAACATAATCAAACTGTGGAAGCTGATTTAATGCTTCTTTTAAAACAGTAATGCCACCTACACCTGAATCAAATATCCCTATTTTCATGTCATCACTCTTTCATCTGTTGTAGTCTCTTTTCATTTTAATCCCTTTTAATAGGATTGTCAAAACAAGTCCTCTTCTACCATATTGTACAATTGGTTTATTGTAACTTCTCTATAATGACTATAAGGCACCTCTTTTTCATGACATACAACCAAGCTATATTCTTCTTCAAAAGGATATACTGTAAAATACGCCTCTTGCCCTTCATAGGCAGATTTTAAGGTAAGTTTTTCTTCTTGATATGTTAATGTAAAGCTATCAAGTGAAATAGTTAAACCTTTGCCTATCATTTTAATATAGCTTTCCTTCCCGCTCCACAGTGTATAAAACAGCTGATTTTGTTTGTCTTTATAAGCAGATGCTTTAATGGCATTATACTCTGATACTGCAAAAAATCTCTCCGCAATACCTAAGTCCGCTTGTCTTACTTGTTCCACATCTATGCCAACAGGTGCATCACTAATTGCAGCAACTACCCAATCTCCAGAGTGAGAAATATTAAAGTAGAGAGGATTACCTTCTAAATAAGGTTTCCCATATTCATTCTCCTTAAATACCAAATGCTTTGGGCTAATTTTTAAATGCCCACCTAGCATCACCCGTATTAAAACTTCACCTAATAGTGTACGTTGCCCATCTATTTCCCGTCTATACCTTGCAATCTTGCAACGTTTTTCTTCTGATACTTGCTGTAAAAAGATCTCTTTCAAGTGAGATGGTAATGACTTCTCTATATTTAATGTATATACTTCTAACATACGCTCTCCTTATTCATCTTCTTTATATTTCCCATTAGGGATATATTAAATATCAATAGTTTCTCTATGGATTATGTATTTCAAGTATATTATAATTAATTATCATAAAATAAACTATATTTATATTAAATTTAAAATATAAACATTAAATTTATAAGGAGGCTTTCTAATGTATAAATTATATTTATTTTCTTTTATAACTAGTCTTCTATTATTAGCACTTAGTGTCATTGTTTCTGGTATCTCTGACTTATTGAGTGGTTTAAGTGCATTTGATTTTCATACTGGTGATATGAACAGTGATGGCTTATCTAGCCTATTACCTTTTAGTCCTCTTGAAATATGTAGTTTTTGCATTGGTTTTGGTGGTATTGGTCTTCTGACTTATGAAGTAAGTCATTTTCACCTACTCTTTGCCACAATAGCAGGTTTTATGATTGTATTACCCGTTAAATGGCTTCTTAATACATTAAGAAAAGTGGATAACTCCACCTTATCAGATATTGACTTAATTGGACTTGAAGGAACTGTAATTGTTACTATTTTTAAAGAAAGTGTGGGCAGCATTTCTTTAAATACAAAAATAGGGAAAATTACTTATTCTGCTAAAAGCACAAAAGATCTTCCTCAAGGCACGCATATTAAGGTCATCGATATCGTTAATCATACCTTAATCGTATCAGATGATATGAATGCACCACTCCTCACCAAAGATAGCACCTTAAGAATAGAATAAAATAAATAATTCACTTCAACTATATATACTTTTTATATTTAGAAAAGTATTGTATAATTAATACATCTTAAATATAAGGAGTGATTAAATGCTAGATAATTATCTTATCCCCATACTTGTTGTTATAGGTATCATTCTGATTATTAGTATCATTCTAGGTATGTGGAAAAAAGTACCTCAAGATAAAGCGGCAGTAATTACAGGTCTAAAAAAACGTGTCATTACTGGTGGTGGTGGACTTGTGATACCACTTTTAGAACGTGTTGATACAATTTCTCTCGAAAGTATGAAACTTGATGTTAAGACAAATGGTGCTATGACAAGTCAAGGCGTACCTATTAATACTGATGGCGTAGCTGTTATTAAAGTACGTAATGACCGCAATTCTATCCTTGCTGCCATTGAGCAGTTTAACGCAGCCAAAGAATCTCAAACTATTCAAACCATTAGTGATGTGTCTCGTGAGGTACTTGAAGGTAAACTTCGTGAAATCATCTCAAAGCTTACTGTTGAGGAAATTTATAATGACCGAGAAAGCTTTGGTGCTAAAGTCCATGAAGTAGCTGGTACTGATCTCGCTGAAATGGGACTTGAACTTAAAACACTTACAATAAAAGATATTTCTGATAACAATGGTTATTTAAAAGCTTTAGGTGAAGCGCGTATTGCGGAGGTTAAGAAAAATGCTCAAATCGCTGTAGCTGAAGCTAATAAAGAAACAAAAATCAAAACTTCTGAAGCCACACGTATTGGAGAAACAGCTGAAATTGAAGCTAAAACAGCAATTGCTGAAGCTAATAAAATCCAAAAAATTAAACAATTAAGCTTCGAGCAAGAACAATCTACTGCAAAAGCTGAATCTGATGCTGCTTATGATATTCAAAAAAATATTACCCTTAAACGTATTACAGATACAGAAATGGATGCTGAAGTTCTTAGACAACAACGTTTGCGTGATGTAGAAGCCGAAAAAATTCAAATTTCCATTGTTGCTGAACAGAAAAACATTGAACTTGCTCAAAGAAAAGCTGAAAGAAAAGAACAAGAACTTCAAGAAACCATGATTAAACCTGCTGAGGCACAAAAACAAAAAGATCAACTTAGTGCTGATGCCCTGAAATACAAAGAAATTGCCGATGCTGAAGCTAAAGCAGAAGCAATTCGCTTAAATGCTAGCGTAGAAGCTGAAAAAATCAAGCTTCAAGGTTTAGCTGAGGCTGAAGTCATTCGCCAAAAAGGTATGGCAGAAGCTGAAGCCATTCGTCTTCAAGGTCTTGCTGAAGCCGAAGCTATGGAAAAGAAAGCTGAAGCTTATGCTAAATACTCAGATGCTGGTAAACTTGAAATGCTGGTTGGCGTACTTCCTGAAATCGCTAAAAGCGTGGCAGAACCTATGTCTCGTATTGAAAAAATCATTGTTATGGATGGTAGTGGTGACGGCCAAGGTGCTACATCTGTAGCCAAAACAGTTGCTAGTACTATGGCAACTGTTATGGAATCTGTTAAAGAAATGACCGGCTTTGATCTTACTGAAACAATGCGTGCAAATACATATGATGCAAGAGTTAACAAAAATGTGAATCTAAATACACCTCTTGTAACCATTACAAAAGAGGAATCTATAAAAGCTGAAGATTAATTTTTTACTCTTCTATAATAAAAAGCGGATGCTTCTCATAGAGCATCCGCTTTTTATTACTATTATAAATTACCTTAAATATTAGATACGATCTTCAAATGTTTCAATTTTCATTTCTGATTTCCATGTATCTAAATTCTTATTAAAGATTTCGTAGCTTTTTTGTTCTTTTACTTTTGCTAAAGCTTCTTCCTTTACTTCATCAAATGTCTTTGTTACAGGATCTTTTTGAATGTTTGTTACTTTGATAAGATGCCATCCAAATTGTGTTTTTACTGGCTGTGAAACTTCACCTTCTTTTAATGCTTTAGCCCCAGCTAAGAAATCAGCATCATAGTTTGGACTATCATATGGGATAAAGCCAAGTGCTCCACCCTTAGTGGCTGTACCATCTGTTCCATATTTTGCAGCAAGGTCTTCAAAGCTTGTTCCTGCATCATATTCTGCTCTTACTTTCTTCGCTTCATCTTCTGTTGCTACAAGAATATGTGCCATCTCTCCACCAGCACCTGTTGTATAGTTTGCAATATTTGCATCATAGTAAGCTTTTGCTTCATCTTCTGTTGCTGTTACGTCTTTTGTAGCTTCTGTTACCATTTTACGAATGATAATATTGTCCTCAGCTTGTTTCTTTAACTCATCTAAAGTTAAACCTTTCTCTTTTAAAGCATTATTAAATGCTTCTTCTGATTCAAAGTTTGCC
>JAZKZQ010000047.1:0-15098 GCA_045612745.1 Cellulosilyticum sp.
GGCTAGGGAGATGCTGCTATTAGTCTACCTCTGGAGTAATCTGATGAGACACTTAGTGAAGAGACACAAAGTGGTTTTAGCAGTGTTGTTTGAGCAAAGCGAGTTCACTGCGTTACTTAGTGTATCAAACTTAGTGTCTCACAGATTACGTAAGGTGTAGCTAATAGTAGCATTTTCCTAGTCAGGTATTTGTTTTTCAGAGTATAAGAATGAGTAAAGAACACTCGTAAGAGACACCCGAAAGGGTGTCTTTTTTGTTGTATAAAGAAAACCCCTGGCTATGCCTGGGGTCCTAAAAAGCTTTTTGAAGGAAGCAAGATTGTAAAGGTGGCACCACCCCCAGGCGTATCGGATACAGAGAGCTTACCTTGATGTAATTTGATGATTTCATAAGCAATGCTGAGCCCCAATCCATAATGCTGCGTTTCGTGCCTTGCAGGGTCTACTCTATAAAATCGTTTGAAGATATGTGCCTTAGCAGTATCACTAATACCTGGACCATGATCTATAATAGAGATTCGAATGTAATTTTTTATATTTTCTAATGAAAGAATAATACATGTATTGACGGGAGTATAGGAAAGTGCATTTTGAACCAAGATTGAAATAGCTTGGGTTATACGTTCTGCATCAATACAAAGTGGTTGTTGCTTTGTGTCTGGTAGAATAAGCTCTATAGAATGTTGTTGATTTTGTACTAGAGGGAATAGGCTATCATAAATATCGAGTAATAGGGTATCAGGTTCAACAGGATGAGTGGTAATTTGCCAGTGCGCAGAGTCTGTTCTTGCTAAGAAAAGTAAATCATTTACAAGGCGAGTAAGCTGGTTACATTCTTTATCAATAATATGAACAAATCGGTTATCCTGAGTGCTTTTATCTTCTATTAATTCGTCTATACTTGTACGAATAACAGCAAGAGGAGAGCGAAGTTCATGAGAGGCAGAAGCTACAAACTCTGTTTGTTCCTTGTGACTTAGTTCGACAGGTTTAATGGCTTGGGCAACAAACCAAAAACTAAAAGCACCTAGAACGATACTACCCAAAATAATGAGAGACACAAAGAAACTGCGCATTTGTAAAATTTGTTGATCATAGTCTACCATATCTTCAATGAGAAGAATTTGGTAATTTGTGTCCTTAAGGGTGGTAGTGGTAATTAAACATAAGTAGTGTTTCTTATTAGTGTACATATTAAAGTTCGTATTTGGCGATCTATAAAAGTCATTACTTGAATGAATTAAGCTGGGAGAAGTATATTCCTTGGCGGTGGTTTCAGCTAAAGTAATTAGTTCATTACGTTCAGAATCTATTATATAACTACCGGGAAAACTTAGAGAGGTTGATGAGTTAGAAATATGAATAACCATTTTATTATTTGTTTCCATCTGAGCAAGCCAACTATAAGAGAAGACTTGATTTTGTAGGTGTTCAATAATAGATAATAGATTATTAGCTAAGGTAAGCTGGGATTGTGTATTAAGTTGTTGTTCTGCAAAACTGAGGGCAATCAGTGTAATCACTGTAGTAATAAGAGTCGTACTGATAATACAAATGCCAATGAGTTTATGTTTAAGTTTGCGAAGCATCATTACCCTCCCAAATATAACCCACACCACGTACAGTCCTTATCTGCTGAGCACTACCGATGGTTATAAGACGACGACGTAGGAATCGTATGTAATTATCTATATTACCATCCTCTACAAAGGAATTAGGCCCCCATACTTTAGAATAAATAAACTGTCTAGGAAGTAGGACATTGGGATTTTCTAAAAATACTTCTAATAAGTTACTTTCTCTTTTAGAAAGGGTACAAGTATCAGTTGGTCCAGTTAAAGAGAGTTGCATTCTATCAAAATGAATATCTTTATATTCTAAGACATCTATGCTTCTAAGCTGAATAGGCCGTCTATATAATGCCCTAATTCTTGCGAGTAATTCTTTCATTGAAAAAGGTTTTGTAATGTAGTCATCTGCACCATAATCTAAGCCTGTGACTTTATCATCAATACTAGCTAAAGCTGTGACCATGATAACAGGTGTGGTAATTCCCACTGCTCTAATAGACTTTAGAAGGAGGATTCCATCTAATGAAGGAAGTAAACGATCTAAAAGAATAAGATCATACGACTGGGACATAGCAAAATCTAATCCTTCTTTACCATCATAGCAATAGTCTACATTGTATCCTTCCTTTTTGAGATGGGAAGTTATACTTTCACATAATAATTCATTATCTTCAATAACTAAAATACGCATGCTAGCCTCCTAATTGAAAATTTATAATATTATAACACAAGCGGAGTGAATCAGAAATAAAACATCTGAAAATACAGATAAAATACAGATAGAATACAGGAAAAATACAGAAAGAGATGGTAGGCTATAAAATATAGGGAAGGGGTTGAATCATTATGAATCAGAAGGTCATAAAAAAAGTAAAACATATGATGCGTCAAGTAATGCTTGTAATATTAATCGTAGGAAACACGAATATATGGGTTATACAACCACTTTGGGCAACAGAAACTAATCAAATAGCAAAGGAAAATCAGGAGATTACAATCAAAGGTACTACTTTAAAATTAACAGGAATTACAGATACTAGTGAATCAGATTATAAGGCAATAACTTTTGATTTATCAAGAGATGAAGGCATACCTCAGGAGGCAAATAAGGTTCGTATCTATGGAACAGGTAAATTTACTTTAGGTGGTAAACAGTATGTACTATTATTGCAATCAGGGGAAGGAAATATTAAAAAATTATCAGAGGCTAAGGCAACTAGTACATATTCTTATATTGCTTGTCGTGAAGCAGATGGTAAGGTGCCCGCTCATCTTAAAGCAAGTCAGATGAAAGGGATAACCATAGATTTTACAATTGATAAGGTTGTTTATATAAACTACTGTGATCAGCTGGGTAGTCAATTACGAGAATATCTAAAGACATTATCTACAGCGGAAGGTGTTCCTTTTAAAAAAGCAAATTTATATGTACCTCAAGATAAATCAAATGCCATATCAGCTAAAATACGAGAGGAAGAAAAGAAAAACAGGCCTAAAAATGTATTACCAGAAAAAGGATTAAAATTGTCATTAAGAGAAGCAACTAACATAGTGCCGAGTATCAATCCTAAAGAACAAAATATGATAGAAGCTAATAAAAAACAAATGGTTGATAATATTGGTTTTGTAGATGGAAAACTTCATATGAGAATTAAAGTATCAAAAGACTCTGGATTACCATGGATTAGTTTGATAGATAGTAGTGGAAAGGAAATAATGTATAAATATTATTTGTCTGATCCGAAAAATTATATTGTTTACTATGTCTTTGATATTAAAGATCTAAATGCATTAAGTCAGTATAAGATGTCATTAAATGATTCAGTTAGTGTACTGGAAGACAAAGAAACAAAAAGTATTTCATGGAGATTATAAAGACCGACCTAAAGGAAATACATAATGCTCAGTAAAGGGGAATAAATGGAGTGAAAAAACTACAGAAATGGAAAGGTCTAGCGTTTGTTTTACCTAGTTTAGTTGGGGTCATTATATTTTATATTTTTCCTTTTATGAGTAGTTTATCCTATTGTTTTACTTCAGGTGTAGGAGTAAAGCGGTTTGTAGGATTAGATAATTTTAAGTCATTATTACAAAATGAAGCTTATCAACTAGCTCTAAAGAATACAGCAAGAATTATGGGAATAGGGATAGTATTGTTATGTGCCTTAGCAATTATGGGTGCATTAATGATAGAGGAGCATTTACATAAGTATCGTTCCTTTCAATGTTGGCTATTAATGCCCATGGCTATTCCAACTGCATCTATGGTATTAATATGGAATGATTTATTAGCCCAAGAAGGTATTTTAAACGGTATTCTAGATAAGAAAGTGGATTGGTTAGAGAGTGAGTGGGCACCGTACATTATTATAGGAATGATCATTTGGAAGAATATAGGTTATGATGTTTTACTCATTATTAGCTCTTTATTAGTTATACCTAAAGAATATGAAGAGGCAGCTAGTTTAGAAGGAGCCAATAGGAGAGAAATTGCTTGGTATATCAAAATACCACAACTCACTCCTATGTTTTTCTTTATGCTAATTATCTCCTTGTTTAATGTTTTTAAGATATTTAGAGAGGTCTATTTGCTTGAAGGAGATTATCCTAATGAAAAGCTGTATCTATTACAACATTTTATGAATAATAATTTTGCAAACCTAAATTATCAAATGCTAACAACTGCAGCATTTATGCTCTATATGGTTATTTGGACCATCATTTTTATTCTATCTAGATGGCAACAACGTTATATAGAAAGTAACAGCTGATGGCTAGTAAGGAGAACAGTGTATGAAGAAAACAATCCTTTCTATTTGTTGGATTAGTATACTTGTAGTTACCATTATCTTTCCAATGATGTATCTGGTATTTCATTCATTAAAGGGACAAGAGGCAATTCGAACTATTTATTGTAATAAAGATATGACACTTCTTCAGAAAATATGGGTTAGACCTTTTTATATTGATTTAGGTCAATATTATGAAGTATTTTTTCGAACACCTAAATTTCTCTATATGTTTTGGAATTCATTAATCATTGTAGGAATCATTGTATTGGGGCAGATTATTATTTCTTTTTTAGCAGCTTATGGCTTTAGTAAATTAAAATTTCCAGGGTCAGATACCTTGTTTTTTATTTATATAATTATCATGCTCATGCCTTTTCAAGTAACAGTAGTCCCGAATTATATAATGCTTAATAAATTGGAGCTATTAGATACTAGATATTCACTAATTATTCCTGGTGTATTTAGTACTTTTAGTGTTTTTTTTCTTAAACAGTTTATGGAAGGAATAGATAAAAATTTTCTAGAGGAAGCAAGATTATTAGGAGCAGGTGATAGACAGATTTTATATCACGTTATTATTCCTCTGTGTAAGCCTATTATAGTAGCAGTTATTATGCTCATTTTCATGGATTATTGGAGTATGGTTGAGCAACCTATTATTTTTATAAAAACGGAGAGCAAGTACCCACTTTCTGTTTTCTTAAATTTCATCAATGAGGGCAAAAAGGATATAAGTTTTACTACCAGTGTACTTTACATGATTCCACCTATAGCTCTTGCTATTTATGCACAAGGAGATTTAACGGAAAGCTTTAAAGTAACAAATTTAAAGTAGTGGAGGTACGAAGTGAATGATAAAAATACACTTAAGAGACTAGTAAAAAAGGGGAGTTTGATTTTTTTAGTAGGAATGTTATTCTTGACAATCCTCTCAAAAACAATTTATGTACTTTTATTGCCAGAAGTCACTATTGAAAGTGTTCAAAAAGGACAGATAGAAACTGAAATTTATACGAGTGGGAAAATAGGATATGATAAACTGCTCATAAATCAGATGAAGATATCTATGAGAGCAGTAAATGAGGGGCAGATAGTAAATTGCTATGTAAAAGAAAATGAAAGGGTAAAAAAAGGGCAAGTCTTATTAGATATGATAGGTGAGGTGAATAGTAGGCAGAAGTTGCAAGATGAAATGCAAAGTAGTGAGATAGCTATTAATAAGCAGTCCTATGAAAGAGAGAAACAAGAATATGAGAGGGTGCATGCTGAACTTGAAGAAAAACTCTCTCAGAAAAGACAGACATTGGATAATGGCATAACAAGTTATGAAATCATAGAGCTAGATAAACAAATAACTAGTAAAGAACAAGAAATAGAAATAAACAAAGAACTTTATAAGGTAGGTGGCATTTCAAAAAGTGAATGTGAACAAACAGAAGAAACACTAGGACTTTTGAAAAAGAAAAGAGAGAGTATATTAGTAGAAGAGAAAAGAAAGATTCAGGATGAAATAGAAGCATTAGAAAACAAAATGGAGGAAGCACATAGCCAAAGTTTAGCACAAGATGAAAAAATCCAACTGGAAGATAATAAACTTAAGAGTCTTATGACTACAGATGAACAATTAGCCGTTACAAGTCCTGTAGATGGAATTGTTTATTCTATAAATATTGCAACAGGAGCTACAGCGATGCAGGGGGATATACTGATGGTTATTGTACCTGAGAAAGTACCTATTACATTAAGTTTTACATTAAATGAAAGGGATATAGAGAATGTAGAGATAGATCAAGAACTAAATTGGATTTATAAGCAAGAAAATTATGTTGCTCAGGTTATAAAAAAGACTTATCAGGAAAAAGAAGATACTAACATCATCACTTGTGAATTGGAGCAGGAATTAGTAAAAGAGTGGATACCAGATTATAAGACGTATAAAAATGTGGAGGTAGAAATCAGGGAATCCTCAGAAACATATGAGGCACTTGTTTCAACATCTGCTATTCATTATGAAGGAAATCAACCCTTTATCTATTACATAGAAGAGGAAGAAAATTTGTTTGAGAAAAAATATAGAGTCTATAGAACACCGGTAACAGTAATAGAAGAGGGGAATTATAATTGTGCAGTGGCTGGGCTAAGACCAGGAACTAAAGTTGTGGCAACAAGTACTAAGGAACTAGAAGATGGTATTGAAGTCAAGTTAGTATAAATTGAGGGAGTCATATGAAGAAAAGATGGATTGCTTATGGCATTATATTTTTAGTGTTGCAATTTATAAAAGGTTTTCTAATGGAGGATTATAGATTAGACTTAGGGGATAGTCGATTAGAGATCTTGATTCAAGAGAATCAGAAAGTAGAATATAGAAAGTTAAAAAATAGTAAGAGTTATGGGTTATATAATCTTATTGTACTTAATCAGAAGAAGCAGTCAATTGAAGGAATAGATCAATCAGTTAGAACTATAGGAACTACATCTACCTATAAACAACTTGAACACTTACCAATGGTGAGTGGTGCATTTTTTACGAATAAAGCAGTGCAGGAAGAACGAAATGTGGCAGTGATTAGTGATGAACTTTCAAGGCGTTTATTTGGTTCTAGCATGGGAAAAGGAAATAGACTACGATTAAATGAAGAGGTGTATGAAGTAGTTGGTGTATACAAAAAGTATAGGAGGTTAAGGGATTATATAGTCGATGATGGTTATGAACGAATTTATATTCCTATTACCTGTGCAGCTATAAAAGATGAACCGATTAGGCAGATTATCATAGATGACTTTTCAGGGAATATCCCAAATGAAAGAGATTTAAATCAAATGGGTATTAGTAGCAAATTGAATATCAATAGTGATCAATCGAGGTGGCTTAAAAAAAGTCAAAACATTATAGAACTTCCTATATGGATTCTTCATTTAGTAATGATAGCGGGATTTGTTAGATATTTATATCAATCTATAAGGTATTCCCTATATATGAAAAGGGAAAAACAAGAGAAACACTTATTTTTAGATTTAAAATGTGTAGGGATAGGTGCAACATTTATATTATATATAGGAATAGTGGTTAGAATGAGTCTTTCAAAAATCTATATTCCATCAGAGTGGCTACCACAAGATAATCTTTTTGATGTTGTATTCTACTGGAAAAAAATTCAACATGAATGGGCGATAAGTAATTTGTTTTTAATAGAGGGAATTTCTAAGTTTAAGCAAACAGTCAGTCTTTTAAACAGAATAATGTATATCATCAACATGATACAGATTGTTGTAATGATAAAATTTATAAGAGATTTAAAGATAAAATATAAGATAAATGAAACAATTACTTGACATGAATAAAAGGGAGGAAAATATGAAAAATATATTCAGGAAAATGATATTAGTGACTTTATGTATGGTATTAGTTGGATGTGGAAAAACCAAAAATGTTACTAATAGTACAGATAAAAAGGCAGATGTTCCAATGGGGCGTTATGTAGAACAATCAGTTGGATTAGATGAACAGATATCTGTTGAAGGAGATGCTTATTTATGGGTGGATCACGAAGGGAAGTTACAAGCACTTGTTCATAGTAAACAGTTCATCAGTTATGAGTTACAGGAGTCAGGACAGTGGCAACAAGTAGAATCTAAGCTATGTGAAGTAATCAATAATAAGTACCCTGAAATTATAGATATATACTACCTTAAACCTCAAGCTACAGAAGGGAAGTATTATTTGTATGGAGAAAGACAGGAGGGGAAAAAGAAGCATAGAGGATTTATTGCAACTTTTGACGGTAATGAGCTGACAGAGATTGATATGGGCTGGCAGGAAAAAGAACCTATATTATTTGGACTGACGATTGATGATGAGGGGAATATTATATTTGGTAATTTTGAAGAGGAATGTATACAAATTTATGATACAAGGGGGAATTTACAGCACAGTATAGGTGAAGGTGTAATGACGCTAACTTTAGTGGGTGACAAAATCATAGCGTTAGGTTGGAATAAGGTTGAAGTTTACAATAGAAACAATTATATAAAGGAACAGACGATAGATAAGATTAGTTCGGATCCAAAGAGAGATAAGATTTTTTCAAATGGAATAGATACAGTTTTTATTGCGACTTCAGAAGGTGTATTTAGTTTAAAATTAGAAAGTGATATTTTAGAAAAGATAATAGAAGGAGATTTTTGTTGTTTATCTTCTTATTATCCAGAGCAAACCCTTATCTATGAAGACAAAATTTTTATAAGGTATACGAAGTGTGATAAAGCAGATAGACAATGTGAGATTTTGAAAAAATATAGTTATGATAAAAATGTTCCTACAGTACCTGATAAAAAGATAACCGTTTGGGCAGTAGCACCACAATTTATACAAAAAGATGCATTTACATATTATAAAGAAGTTCATCCAGATATCTATATAGAATATGAAACTTTATATACCGATGAGCAATATGATAGTCGATATTGCGAAGTAAGATCAGAGGACTTAGAAATACTCAATACTCAAATTTTAGTAGGAGAGGGACCTGACCTGTTTTTTTTAAAGGGATTACCTGTAGAAGCTTATAGAAAACAAGGTGTATTTGCCGATTTAACAGAACCTATTCATAGGGTGATGCAAGAGGAAGAAATGTTAGAAAATATAGTAACAGGTTATTGTGAAGAGGGCGAGATTTATGCAGTGCCATTAAATTTTGAATTAATAAGAGCCGTAGGGAAGAAAGAGTTATTAGAGAATGGTTTTAATTTAAAAGATGTTGTAGCTTATCAAGAAAAACATCCTAATGAAATGGTTATGTTTCCAGTGTATGGTGCAGCACGAACTCAGCAGTTAGCGAACTTAATGCAGTCACAATTATTTGATACAGAAGGTAGAGTCAATAAAGAAGCTATGACAGAGCTTTTGTATCAAATAAATAAAGTGCAGGATGGTAAAGGGTATGGCGTAGATTGGCAAATGAGTACAGCGTTATTAAGTGACATGATGAAAGTAGATATTGAAACTGTGGATAGTATAAGGATGCTTCAGAGTATGTATTATGTTACTGAACAAGTACCGGATACTGTCATAATGGATCAGATAGGGCAATATCAGAATATAGCGTATGGCACTAATCTTATAGCAATTAATCGTAATAGTAAGAATAAAAAAACTGCAGAAGAAATACTTCAGGTAGCATTATCAAGTGAAACTCAAGGGGGAGAGGGATTGCCAGTTAACCTAACGGCATTAACAGAGTTATTACTTTATAATAATCATAGTAAGAATAACTGGATGATGTATTATTTATATAAGGAGCCGTCAGATGAGGGTATAATGTATGATTTGAAAGATTTTGACTTTGGATATCCAGAAGAGATGAAAAAATGTTTAGAGGAATGTAAAAACACAACATTTCTAAAACCCTTGAATTCATCTATTCAACAGATTTTAGTACAAGAATCAGAGCCTTATTTTGTAGGAATGATAGGATTAGATGAAGCAGTAAATAATATAGAAAGGAAGGTTAATCTATATATAAGTGAAAATCAATAAGTATATTTAAATAAATTTGGTAGAAATTATTTTAGTAATATACTTTGAAATAAGTTGATAATACATACATTATAGTTAAGAGAAAAGTCCTAATAAAGAATATAAAGTAGTAAAAAGTCTTTATAGGTAGCAGATTATGTATTAAAAATATTCATGTTAAGTACATCATATTTTAAAAGTAAATATTAGAGATATAATAGAATCATACAATAAACTATTTAATTGTGTTACGCCTACATTTAGTAAGAAAGCAGATTGCACCTGTAGATTAAATCTACAATGGACCAAGGTGAAATCAGTAAAAATGTAGGGTAGATGGCGTAGTCCCCTGCTAAGCCTATATAAGAGTAAAGCTCTAAGAAAATAAAACTTAGGGCTTTATTTTTTTGTATTAGGATTGCAAATATCACATAAAGAACTTAAATTTGAAGGACTTAAATTACTAAAAGAACTAGAAGAAATTGTAAATGAGTTAAATGTGAAAATTGAAGGGTGGGTAAATATGCCTTATATCAAATCTTCAGCATCGGATATTGATGACGTGGTTTATGAGGAAGTAGAAGAATTCTTTAAAGGCAATAAGAGTGCAGAGGAAGTAGCTAAGAATTTACAAGCAGAAGTGTATACCATGTTAAATGAATAATAATTAAATAAGAGAGGGATGAATAAAAAATGGCTCATAAAAGAAATCTTAAAGGGATAGTATTTCTATTACCTAGTTTATTAGGATTTAGTATTTTTTATCTCATCCCTTTTGTAATGGCATTTTATTATACGATTGTAGAGCAGGGTGTTAACGCAAGATTCGTAGGTTTGCAGTACTATATAGAGCTATTAAAAAATGATATTTTTATAAATGCATTTAAAAATACAGGATTATTTATAGGGATATGTGTTCCTATTAGTATGATGTGTTCATTGGGAATTGCCATGGGGATTCAAACATTACATAATCAGAAAAGATTATTACAATGTATTGTACTCATTCCGATGATTATTCCAACAGCATCTATTGCATTTTTTTGGAAGGAATTTTTTAGTGTACAGGGACTCTTTAATAAGATTTTAAGTATGGGTGGCATAGCGGGAATAGATTGGTTAAATTCAAAGTATGCACTAGGTGTAATGATTTACATATTTATATGGAAAAACATAGGGTATAATACAATTCTTTTTATAGCGGGGTTATATAATATTCCTAATACCTACTATGAAAGTGCAGCTATTGAAGGAGCAGGTGGTATTACACAATTTAGGTATATTACATGGATTTATTTATTTCCTACAACAGTATTAGTTTTTATTATGTCCATCATTAATTGTTTTAAGGTATTTTAAAGAAATGTATTTAATAGCAGGCGGATATCCTAATGAGAGTATTTATATGATCCAACATTATATGAATAATATGTTTTTATCCCTTAATTATCAAAAGCTAAGTACATCAGCGTATGTCCTAGTGTCCTTTATACTCATATTAATGTTTATTTTACGATTGGGGCAAAGGGGGATAAAAGATGAAGATTAAAATAATATTATTGAGGGTCTGGTTTATCGTATTAAGTATTTTGCTTTTGTATCCTTTATTGATTACATTTACAAATTCTTTTATGGGTTCTCAAGAAGTAATAAGACATTATCAATTAGAAGGTAGCAATATGCTCCTTATACCAGAAGAAGTGACTTTGAAAAGTTATTTATACATACTTTTTTATCAACCTAAGTATCTTATTTTATTTTGGAATTCAGTTAAGATAGTAGTATGGGTTATTGTAGGTCAGACAATAGTGGCATTTTTAGGTGCATATGGATTTATACAATCTCAGTTTAAGGGGAAAGAGATTATCTTTTATATGTATATAGTTGTTATGTTATTGCCTTTGCAGGTTGTATTAGTGCCTAATTTTATGATTATACAAAAATTAGGACTTATTGATAGTCATCTGGCCATTATTTTGCCAGGTATATTTTCACCTTTTGGTGTGTTCTTATTAACGCAATATATGAAGTCTATCCCAAATGAATATGTTGAGGCAGCATATATGGATGGGTGTAATGAAATGGATATTTTGATAAATATATATTTACCTATTGCTAAAGCGGGGATATTTGCCTTGGTGATTTTAACATTCATTGAATATTGGAATGTAGTAGAACAAGCTATTGTGTTTTTACAAGATATATATAAGCAGCCCCTATCCTTATTTTTATCGAAAATAAGTGAGGTGCAGATAGGGAGTATTTTTGCAGCATCATGTTTTTATATGATTCCAGTCATTATAGTATTTTTATATGGACAAGATTATTTAGTTGAAGGCATAGAACTTTCAGGTATAAAGGGGTAGATGATATGAAAGCAAAATCAAGTCAGAAAAGGATAGCAAAGATAGGAGGCATTTTTTTGAGCATTATTTTAGTGCTCACTTTTTTTCAAAAACATTTATGAACATGACGCTGCCAAGTGTAAGAGTAGGAAAAGCTATGCCAATGAGTTTAAGTAAAACATTAGAATGTCAAGGTAATGCAGAATTTCAAAAAGAAGTACCCATTTATGCACCTTTTGAAGGAAAGGTGTTAAAGGTATATGTAAAAGCAGGAGATAATGTAAAGCAAGGGGATTTACTTTATCAATTAGATATTGGGGATATCGAAAGAGAGTTACAGGTGAAACAGATAGAACTAAAAAAAGCTGAAGTGAGTTTAAAATTACAAGCAGGTAAGGTAAGTAGTATTAATGAAAAATTAAATAAATTAACACTAGAGATAACTAAAGAACAGGGAAAACAAGATTTAATAAATAATGATAAAGAACTAAAAATAAAAGAGGCTAAAGAATTAATAGCTGTTAATGAAGAATTATATAAAAATGATTTGATTTCAGAAAGTGAATTAAGGAAATCTCAAATAGCATTAGAGGATTTACTAAATGAGAGACAGAATGAAGTAAAAGAGAAAGAAAATACAAAAGAAGAAACGATTGAAGGTTTAAGAGAAGAAATTGAAAGTTTACAAAATGAAAGAGAAGAAATACAAGGACAAGAAGAACTACAACAACTAGAAATAGAACAAATCAAATTAGAAATAGCTGACTTAGAAATGGAGAAGGAGCAAGCAGGGATTATTGTAGCTAGTAGTGAGGGAAAGGTATTAGAGCCAAAAGGGGGAGAGATTGTAGGAGAAGGTGAAAGGATAAGTGAAAATCAAGTACTCTTACGAATCGGAAGCCTAAAGGCAGGATATAAGTTAGAGGTAGAAGCAGAATCAGAAATGAATTTTATGAATGTAGATGATTTAGTAAATCTAAAGGTAGAAGATGAAGTAAATTTACAAGGTACAATTAATAAGATAAAAAAGGAAAAAGGACAATTAAAAATAGGTATAATATTTAACTCCGAGAAAGTAAATGTAGGAGATGAAATTAAAGTTATTTTTGAGGAAGAAGATAATATTTATGATACTGTTATTCCGTATAGTGCAGTGTATAAAGATAATAGTGATTACTTTGTATTCGTAGCAGAAGAAGTAGAGGATGCACTGGGTAAATCATATATAGTTAAAAAGAAAAAGGTATATGTTCAAGATTACAATGATACTTATGCAGCTATTTCAGAAGGAATCACTGTTTTAGATAAAGTAATTGTTGCAAGTGAAGATGAAGTAGCAGAAGGAATGCGTATAAGACTAGAAAATGAAAATGAGGTTTTAGTGGATGAATAGGTTAAATATTTTTAGGAATATAAGATTCATTATAACCCTAGGATGTATAGGGGCAATAAGTTTAATAGTCTCAGCATGGAGCGAAAAAGTAGGCAATAAAGAGATAGTATATATTACAGCTAAAGATCTAACACATAAAGAAAACTTATTTACTATAAAAGATATAAATAAGTTAGAAGAGAAGTATCCAGAACTCAAGATTTCGTATAGTTATGAATCGACTCAGGTAGTACAAGTAGATAATAGGGAGTGTTTAGTATGGCTCATCCAGACGAATGAAAATTATAGAAAGTGGAATAAATTAAGTATGCATCAAGGCAACTTTTTAAAAAGTAATCCATATAATAAAAGACAAGTTGTACTTGATAATGAAGTAGCATTTAGTTTGTTTGGAAAAACAGATTTATCAGGAAGCTCCAATGAGGCAAAAGCTGATATAAAGATTAACGAGCAAATATATAAGGTAGAAGGCGTAACGAAACAAACAATATTTGATAAATATAAGTATAAAGAGAAGAAGATAGAGGGAATAGGATATAGTATAGGGGTAGAAGATAATGTATTACTGAATGGGTTTGTAGTATGTAATCTAAGCGATGAAAAACTAAGAAATCAAGAAATAATAGATTCATTATTATTTACTTTAGAGAGAAATAAGGATGATTATATTTATATTTCTACTAAAGAGTATATGAAAAGACTTGATTATACTATGAAATTTATTAGAAGTAGTATTTTAGTTATGTTACTCATTTATATATGGAAGCAAATAATAGTTAAAGGAAAAGCATGGCGCATTAATTTACAGGATAAACTAAAGCATGAATATATAGATGAATACATAAGGCATAATGTAAAAATAATACTTAAACAAATAATTAGTATAGGAGTTATGGTTGGAATAACCATTTTAATAAGTGAATACTTTATTAAAGGATTCGTTGAAGTATGTACATCACTAAAAAATACATTAGTGCAGATTGAATTATACCCTAATACTATACAGATAGTTTGTAAAAGTAGTCAGAAGGGCTTAGTATTTTGTGGTATTGTAGAGGTTTTTTTAATGATGAATATATTAAAAACACATCGAAAATCGAGGGAAATATAATTTACTTGAAAAAAAATAGAAAAAAGGGTTGACGTATGTAGGAAATGGGTGTAATATTATACAAGTCAGCGGCGGTAAGCACTGACGAAAACGACACAAATAATGAGTCGTTACAAACAAATGAACTTTGAAAACAAAATAGTAATCATATAAACCAGTCGATTCATTAACTACTTTAAGTAGTAAAATGAGTACAACTTTAAGTTGAAGTTATTCAAGTTAAAGTCATACGTACTAAGTAATTTAGCCAGCAACATATGTTGCAAGAGCAAACTTTTTTATGAGAGTTTGATCCTGGCTCAGGATGAACGCTGGCGGCGTGCTTAACACATGCAAGTCGAACGAACGGAGGAGAGCTTGCTCTCCAA
>JAZKZQ010000048.1:0-8400 GCA_045612745.1 Cellulosilyticum sp.
AATTTTACAGATAAAAAATACATCTGGTGTCATGTACTCTAGTAAGTGCTAGCAAACTTAAATACGGAGGACTCCAGATGCACTTACATGATATCAATACACTATTAAATCTTCAAGGGGTACTTGTTACTCATATTACTGCACCTATTGAGAGGACAGTATATATTACTCTAGAACCTATAGATTTACACCGGCCATGTCCTATTTGTGGGAATATCCATACTATCAGACGTGGTAAATCTAAGCCTAGACATGTAAGACATCTTGATTTATTTGAAAATCATACCATACTCATTTTACCTACTATTAGGTTAACTTGTAGAGAATGTGGTTTAAAGTGAACGTTTTATTAAAGAAGCTTTATCTACTATAATCCCTATTATGCAAAAGCAAGTTTTAGATACTGCTATCAATAGTTCTAAGCTTGTTATTGGTATTGATGATTTTGCCATTAGAAAAGAACATACTTACAACACTGGTATCCATAATTTAAGAAATGGTACACTTTTAACAGTTGTTCGTGGGCGTAAGTATGATAAATTAATCACTAATGAAAATCTACGTCAGACTGTTGATGTAGTATCACCTTTTGCAGTAGTAATGGATTTAGCAAAAAAGAATTAGTAAAAAATTAAACACTTATCAATCTAGATTTCTTAAGCCTTGCTTCATTGTCATCTACTTCTGTACGTCCATATAATAAACTAATGACCATATAAGCGCCTGTTACTGCACCACATTCACCACGCATACCTCCCATACCTCCACCAAATCCTTGTGAAACCTTGAGTGCCATTTTATAATCCATTCCTAAATCTTTATTGAATTTATCATAAATAAAGAGGTACCACAAAATCTCTTATGATTTTATAGTACCTCTTATATATTATTTATAGAAATTACTAATTGCTTATTCTTCTGTTTCTTCTTTAGTTTCTACGATTGCAATTTCTAATTCTTCTAATTGTTTTGCATCTACTACGCCTGGTGCTTCTGTCATTAAACAACTTGCATCTTTTACTTTAGGGAACGCAATAACATCACGGATACTTTCAGCCTGACACATAAGCATAATCATACGATCAAGACCAAATGCTAAACCACCGTGTGGTGGTACACCATATTTGAAAGCATTTAATAAGAATCCGAAACGTTCTTCTGCTTGTTCATCTGTGAATCCAAGAAGATTAAACATTCTTTTTTGAACATCATTTTGGTAAATACGAATACTACCACCACCAAGTTCACAACCATTTAATGCAAGGTCATAAGCTTTTGCTCTAACTGCACCTGGGTTTGTCTCCATCATAGCTAAATCTTCATCCATTGGCATTGTGAATGGATGGTGCATTGCTACATATCTACCTGCTTCTTCATCATACTCAAGAAGTGGGAATTCTGTAATCCATACGAATCTGAATTCATCTTTATTAATAAGATCAAGTCTTCTAGCCACTTCAAGTCTAAGTGCACCAAGTGTTGCAAATACTACAGATGGTTTATCAGCTACTACTAAGATAAGGTCATCTTTGTCTGCACCCATTTTTTCTTTGATTGCTGCAAGTGTTTCTTCGCTTAAGAATTTAGCAAATGAAGATTTTTCTTCTCCATCTGTTTTAACTTGATGCCAAGCTACACCTTTTGCCCCGAAGTCTTGTCCATATTTCACTAATGCATCAATTTGTTTACGACCTAAGTCTCCCATACCTTTTGCATTAATTGCTCTTACTGTACCACCATTTGCGATAGCATTTTCAAATACAGCAAAGCCACAACCTGCTACAACATCTGTAAGGTCACAAAGTTCTACACCGAAACGAAGGTCTGGTTTATCTGAACCGAAACGATCCATAGCTTCTTTGTATGTCATTTTTTGAATTGGAAGCTGTACATCTACATCTAAAGCTTCTTTAAATACTTTTTGGATTAATCTTTCATTAACAGCCATAACATCTTCTGGTTCTACGAAAGAAAGCTCCATATCGATTTGTGTGAATTCTGGTTGTCTATCTGCACGAAGGTCTTCATCACGGAAACATTTTGCAATTTGGAAGTAACGATCAAAACCTGATACCATTAATAATTGTTTGAATAATTGTGGTGACTGTGGTAATGCATAGAAGTTACCTGGATGTACACGAGATGGTACTAAGTAGTCACGTGCACCTTCTGGTGTTGATTTTTGAAGAATTGGTGTTTCTACTTCAATGAAACCTTCTTCTTCAAGGAAACGACGTACGCTTTGTGTTACTTTACTACGAAGGATAAGATTTTTTTGTACATCTGGTCTTCTAAGATCAAGATAACGATATTTTAAACGTAGTTCTTCTTTTGTATCAATATTTTCTAAGATTTCGAATGGTGTTGTTTCTGCTTCTGAAAGAATGCGAAGCTCTTTCACATCAATTTCGATATCTCCAGTTTTCATAGATTTATTTGCATCTGCACCACGAGATACTACTGTTCCTCTAGCTGCGATTACATATTCACTTCTAAGAGTGCTAGCTTTTTCAAAAAGTTCTTTCTCTGTATTTTCATTGAAAGATAATTGTAAAAGTCCTGAACGGTCACGAAGTGTGATAAATAAAATTTGACCTAAATTTCTTCTTCTTTGTACCCATCCCATTACAACAACTTCTTCGCCAACATTAGCTGCACTAAGTTCTGTACAACGATGAGTTCTTTTTAAACCATGCATTGATTCTGACATAATGATCCTCCTATTTGGGTAGTTAAAATAGAAGATATCCGGGGTCACCGTGTGAGGTCACCTCCGACTTCTAACTGCGTGTTTTGAGAATAACTAAGCTCATTTTTTTGATGAACGTGCTGAACTCGCGTGCTCGTTTCACTGCGCTGCTCAGACAGCAGCACTAAATGCCATCAAAAAAATTCACTAAGTTATTCCTTCAAAACACTTCGCATCAAGTCGGAGTTGTCCTCACACGGTGCCCCCTAGTCTCCTATTTCAACTAAAATTTTCGTTTTACGTATTAGTTAATTTATTCTGCTTGATATACTTAATCATTCATTAAAACTAAGATGATGGTAAAATACGAAAGTGCTTAAGTTATTCTGACAAAACACTTTGTATAAAACCTCTAGCAAGTCCAAAACTTGCATCCCTAGTCTACGCCTTGGATTGTGTTTTTTACCACTTGGACGAATTGGCTAAGTGGGATTGTTACGGCGTCGCCTGATTCCATTTCTTTGAGCTGGATTTCGCCGTTTTCTAGTTCGCTTTCGCCGAGGATGGCTGAGTAGCGGGCGTTAATTTTATTTGCATATTTCATTTGGGCTTTGATACTTCTTGCTAAGTGGTCACTTTCTGCACTGATGCCTTCTTGACGAAGAGCATTTACAAGTTTGAATGCTTCTAATTTTGCTTCTTCTCCTCTAAAGCCAATGAAGATGTCTCTTGTAGCTGGTGTAAGTGCTGCTTCATTTTCTGCATCACGTACGATGATAAGACGTTCCATACCTGCACCAAAACCTACTGCTGGGACGTGTTTGCCACCGATTTCATCTACAAGTTTATCGTAGCGACCACCACCACATACTGTGCCTTGTGCACCAATGTCATTTGAAATAAATTCAAATACTGTTTTTGTGTAGTAATCGAGACCACGTACGATACCTGGGTCTACTATAAATGGAATTTCCATTGCTGTAAGTAAATTTTGAAGCTCTTCAAAATGAGCTTTACACTCTGGTCCTAATGTATCTAAAACAGTTGGTGCTGTTTGTAAGTGTTCTTGACACTCTGGGTTTTTACAATCTAAAACGCGGAGTGGATTTTTTTCCATTCTTTCCTGACAAAGTGGGCAAAGATGCTCTCTTTTCTCATTTAAAAAGGCTTTAAGTGTTTCATTGTATTTCTTTCTACATTCAGGTCCACCTAAAGAGTTAATGTGAAGTTCTACTTTTTTAATGCCTAAGCGTTTTAAAAGTGTTGAACCTAATGCAATAACCTCTGCATCTGCTGTAGCTGAGTCTGTGCCAAACATTTCTACACCGAATTGGTGGAATTGTCTTTGACGACCTGCTTGTGGTCTTTCATATCTAAATGTAGGAGAGATGTAATAGAGTTTAGTAGGCTGCACGTCTGCATACATATTGTGCTCTAAGAAAGCTCTTACTACTGCTGCTGTACTTTCTGGTTTAAGGGTAATATTGTTTTTACCTTTATCTGTGAAAGAATACATTTCTTTATTTACAACGTCTGTTGTTTCACCAACACCTCTTACAAAAAGGTCAGTAAACTCAAACATTGGTGTTCTAATTTGGTTAAACCCGAAGTCATCACAAAGACCTCTAATGATTTCTTCAATATCTAACCACTTTCTCATTTCTTCACCAAAGATATCTTTGGTACCTTTAAGGGCACGAAGTTCCATATCTTACTCCTTTCGTATTATAAATTCACCTCATAATAATTGCTCATGGGAAATTTATGCTTGTAATTTACACTGAGATATCATTTTTTAACAATAAAAAACGCCCCTGACATAAATGTCAGGGACGATATTACCGTGTTGCCACCCTGTTTCAAAGTTTATGCATTTATAGTATATCCACTTGGAATATTTATAAATCATAAGGCTTTGCACTTAATTAGCAGATAACGCTGCTTAGGCGTCGTCTCCTACTAATCATTTCAGAGACACTCTCCAAGATGTCTTCAAAGCTAATTGTGAACTTTCAGCCATGGTTCACTCTCTGCTAGGTAAGCTTCTACTAGTTCTTGTCATCGATTTAATAGTGTATTATTTTATATTGTACCAAAGTTTTTGCTTTAGTCAAGCCCTAGTACTTATTTAAATAACAAACTATCTACTGCTTCTACAAGCTCCCCAATAGATGGTTTACTGATTTGATAATCAGCACCTACTCTTTCACCTTTATGATGAAGATCTTCTGTGATAAGTGATGAGAAGATTACAACTGGTAATGTATTTAATATGTTATCTTCTTTTATTTTACGTGTTACAGTATGGCCATCTAAAATAGGCATTTCAATATCTGTAATTAATAAATCAATTTCTTCTTTGAAATTATCCCCATACTTTTCTTTAAGACTCATAATGCCTTCTAATACATCCCTACCATTATCAAACTCTACGACATTAATATAGCCTGCTTCTCCTAATGTTTCTTTTAAGAATTCTCTAATCGTTTTAGAGTCATCTGCCATATAAATACGCTTACTCTTACGCTCTTCTCTTAAGGCAATACCTGTTTTATACATATTACCTTCACCATTTGATAAGTCAGCAATAATCTTTTCAAAATCAAGCATTAATAAAATACCATTATCTGTTAAGATATTTCCAACTGCTAAGGATGATCTAACAAGGGCATCTGGTTTTGTAATATCAGACCATTTAATTCTTTGAATACCTGTAATACTATCTACAGCAAACATCACTTGTTGTTTGTTGAACTCACATACAAGTGCCATTTTTCTCTCTTCTAGATTGGTTTCTTTCTTATCTAAAATGTAGCTTAAGTCAATAACTGTCATGACTTGATCACGTACATTTGTAAGTCCTAATATACTCTTATTTTGGTCAGCTGCTGGTCTTACTTCATTAAGCTGAATAATTTCTTTAGCTTTTAATACATTAATGCAGTAACTATTGCCATTTACAACAAAAACAATGACTTCTAATTCCCCAGTTCCTACATCTAATAAAATTGTTTCTTCCATGTACTCACTTTCCTCTCTATAATTCAAATACAATGCTGTATTCTATGACATTATCTCTTGTATTTATCGGCATAAAAAATCAAAGACTTAACATTTTTTGTAAGTTATCTATAATTTCTTATAATCTTAATACCTATCAAATAAGGGTGTAGCAAATTCATTAATTTGCCACACCCTGTACAGTTCTTAGTAACTTCCGTTATCTTCTGATTTTGCGCCTGTCATAATAGCAATACTCTTACTTACACCAAGTCTATCTGCGCCTGCTTCTACCATGGCCAATGCAGTCTCTGTATCTCCAATACCACCTGACGCTTTTACTTTAATACGTCCAGCTGCCACTTTACTCATAAGAGTTACATCTTCAATAGTTGCACCACCAGTTCCAAAACCTGTTGATGTTTTAATGAAGTCAGCTCCTGCTTCTACAACAATTTCTGTTACTTTTTCAATTTCCTCACTTGTGAGATAACATGTTTCTACGATTACTTTTACAATTGTATTTGCATCAGTTTCTTTACATGCTTTCACAACTTCTTCAATATCAAGCTTAACATAATCATATTTTGCATCTTTAAGTGCTCCTACGTTAATAACCATATCTACATCTGTTGCACCATTTAAAATAGCTTCTTTCGCTTCAAAGGCTTTAGCTGCTGGTGTTTCATTCCCTAAAGGAAAACCTACAACTGTTGTAATACCCACACCTGTATCTGCTAATAAATGATTTGCCATACCTACATAGCAAGTCGGTACACATACTGTTTTAAAGTTATATTCAATAGCTTCTTTACAAAGCTGCTTGATATCATTCTCTGTAGTTGTTGCTTTTAATGCAGTATGATCGATTAATTGTGCTAAGTCTTTCATTTGTGTAAGCCTTCTTTCTCTTATGATTTTTGTCTCACTGGTTTTACTACCGGTGCTTTCTAGTCCTTATTATATTATCACATGCTTCTATATTAGTACAAGCTTTATAACTCTCTTTTTGTAAACCCTTACATATATTATAATAAACTTTTAACCATTTTAATAATTTTTGCACACATGGAATAATTTATATAGCTTGTCATATATATGTATTAGGACATCTTATTTCAAAAGGAGGGTATTTATGTCTAGTCCTAAGTTTTTAGTATTTAAATTAAAAGATCTTAAAATCCCTGTTCTCATTATTTTAGTGGCTATTCTTTTACTAATCTTTTTACTTTTTAAAAACAAAACAAGTGCTCAAACCTTTGCCCCATCTGATACATACCAAGATGGACAATACATAGCGGGAATTTCTTTGGCTGATACAACAATGGATTTGATTGTACAAGTAAAGAATGGTGAGTTTTCTTCTGTTTCTTTAAGTGGTTTAACTGAAGGCTCTACAGAACTTTATAATGAACTTGTATCTGGTATTGATTATGTTAATACTTATGTTACAGCTACACAATCTATTGAACTTCCTACAAATGCCACAACTTCTCCTGCTACTAATATGCTTATGGATGCAGTTAAAATTGCACTTTCAGATGATGCACATGCACAAATCCTTTCTACTTATGAGAAACTTGATGTTACTAATCAAGATGCCGTATTTGTAGATGAATTTAGTAGTGAGGACTATACTACTAATGATGCTACGCCTGAGGAAAATTCTAATGAGAGTACGGAAACATCGGCCGAAGAAGTTACTCCCTCTGACGAAACTCATTCATCTATCATCCAAGAAGATATTGTGCAATAATAATCTTAACTTAAAGGGAGTATGGCATAATCAATTAACCTAATTGATTATGCCATACTCCCTTTAAGACCGTATAAGAAGCTATTTAAGTAGCTCCTTATTTTTACTTTTAATTGCTAATATCTTTTATTACTTTGATACCTTGATAGGCTTCAATAAAATTCTTAATAAACTCTATTGTTCCATCTATACCCAGTAAACTACTATCTACTGATAAATCATAAAGTTGTATTTGCCCCCATTTATTTCCTGTATAATACTTATAATAAGTAGCACGTTTTTTATCTATCTTATTAATTTTAGCTTCTGCCTTTTCTACTGGGAGATTATAATACTTAATTGCATGTGCAATTCTTGCCTTTATTGGTGCATGGATGAATATATTAATACATTCCTTATAATCACGCAAAATATAGTCTGCACATCGTCCTACAATAACACAGCTTTCTTTATCAACCACTTCTTTAATAATATCAGCTTCTAGAATAAACAATTTATCGTTAATAGGTAAATCTAAAAGCGGTGACATATAATTACCAGATACTATTGAATATAATAAACTACTTGCAGCTGTTTCATCTACCTTTTCAAATATCTCTTTACTCATACCACTTTCTTTAGCAGCTATATCTATAAGTTCTCTATCATAAAACTTAATTCCTAATGCCTCAGCTAACTTTCTACCTATTTCTCGTCCTCCACTACCATATTCTCTTCCAATTGTAATCACGATTTTCCCTGACATATAAATCCCTCCCTGAGTAACACCTCTCATTATATGACACAAAACACTATATTTCACAAAGATCATAATATTATATTTATATAATTAGTTAATTTATACAATTATTATATGCTAACTATTTATTTTTTCAATTTATTTTAATTAATTTAATCAAAATAAGTTTTTAAAAAAATTATTATTTTCTCGGGTTACTAAATTATATTTTTTATA
>JAZKZQ010000049.1:0-31038 GCA_045612745.1 Cellulosilyticum sp.
AGATTATAGTTTTTATTAAATTTTACCAATTAAAATTAATTTTTTCAATATTTTTTGAATTTTTATACTACAAACTTATAGCTTTACAAAACAAAACTACTATTATCAATCTATTACTGTGTTATTAAATTTTATTCTCTAAAATAAATAAACCAGCATTCCATATTGGCTTGCTGGTTTATTTATTTTAGAGTTGTATTTGCTTCAACTCTTCACTTAATATTTGTATTTGCTTTAGTCTCTTATCAATCTCTTTGATATTGTCGTTTTGTACATATATTGACTGATTCACATCTTCAGTTCCTTTAGTATGAGCCTCAGTAATACTTGTAAGTTCATCCGCTTGACTTTTCATATCTTCTAATAAAGCTAATATAGTAGCAATATCTTTAATCTCTACTGCAATTTTTTCACTTAAAACATCCATAGATTCTGTTAAATGTCTAAAGGTATTATTTACATTCGTAACTGTGTGTTGCCCCTGTTCTACAGCAGCACTACCTATTTTTACTTTTTCTTTAGCCTCAAGTGTTTTATCTTGAAGAACAGTTATAATCTCTTTAATATCCTGAGAAGTTTGCTCGCTTTGCTCTGCTAATCTTTTTACTTCCTCCGCTACTACAGTAAATCCCTTACCTGCTTCCCCTGCACGTGCTGCTTCAATAGACGCATTAAGTGCTAATAAATTTGTTTGCCCTGCAATAGCCGTAATACTCTCTAAAAAGGCTGTAATCTTATCCATATTTCTTTCCAGTTCCCCAACTGTTTCTACTGCTGCTTCAATAGCACCATCAATTATAATCATTTGATTATTCATTTCACTAATAGTTACTGAATTTTTTCCAATCTCTTCATTTACCTGTTTAGTAATATTATCTAATATCTCCGAAACCTTTTGAGTCTGTTCAACTGTTTGTTTAGCTTGTTCCACTAATCCTGTAACTTTTGAAACACCTCTTTCTTGTTCTTTCATCCCCTCTGCAGTATGATTCATTGCTCCCGTTATACTCTCATTAGCTTTTGCAGTATGATTCATTTTATCATTAACCTTTTGTAGGTTTTCGTTGAGCGTCTCTGTATATGATGTAATACTAGTCATTGTTTCCTGTAATTTCTCTAATAAATTCTGACTTTCCCTTACTGCCCTTTGACTATAGTCCATATATTCTCTTCCCCATTTAGTGAGTATGTATAATACAAAAAGACCCATATTTAAACGCATTAATCCTGGTATAAATCCTAATTGTGTTGTTCCTGATCCCAACATAGGAATTGGTACTATTAAGCCACATCCAATGACAAGGATATTTAAAATTACACTAAAAATAATATGACTTTTAGGATTAAAATACATAGCTGACATACAAGATGTTCCTAATAGTGTTAAAATAATCTCTGGTATCCCACCTTGCATATATGTAACTATTAACCCCATGATACAAGGTAAAATAGGTATAATCACTCCCTTTGCTCCAGCACTTATACGATCCATTCTACAAATAATACTTTCTAGGATTGGAATGATAAAAATAGGCAGATAAAATATCCAGTTTTCTGTTCTTTCTATAATTTGTTGTCCTAGTAATATTATGGCAATAATCCACATAATACGTGTATTAAATAAACTTACACGCTTTATATCAAATTGTTTAATTTCTATATGATTCACTATAGCCTCCTATATTTTAAGAATATTTTTCTTATATTATATCGTTTTTATTCTTAAGTTTCTACATTTTTTTCCAATTTAAATAATATAAAAAGAAGGCTAAAGAAAAAATATAGTTCCTATCATTTTTTGATAAAAACTATATTTTTTGTCTATTTTTTATTTCTTTGACTACTCTAATATTAAATTATCGATTGCCGCACCTGGTGCTACCATTGGCAATACTTTTTCATCCATATCGATGAAACAATTTAAAAGTGCTGGTTTATGCGAAGCAAGTGCTTCTTCAAAAGCTACTGAAAATTCTTCTTGTGTATGTATAGTATAACCTTTTACGCCAAAAGCCTCTGCTAAAAGTGTAAAGTTTGGACCACGATCCAGAGTTGTTTGTGAATAACGTTTTTCATAAAAAGCTGTTTGCCACTGTCTTACCATACCCAAAGTGGTATTATTCATTACAATAATAATAACAGGTATATCATAATGAGAAATTGTAGCAAGCTCATTGCAATTCATTCGGAATGAACCATCTCCTGCAATATGAATTACTGGCACATCAGGTCTACCAATTTGTGCACCTATACTTGCTCCTGTACCATAACCCATTGTCCCAAGTCCACCTGAACTAATAAATGTACGTGGCATTGTATATTTAAAGAACTGTGCTGCCCACATTTGATGTTGACCAACTTCTGTAGTAATAATTGCCTGACCATTTGTTTGATCATAAATATTATTCATAATGAATTGTGGCCTTAGATTATCCCCATCTTGATAATTATATGGAAACTCCTCTTTCCATCTTTGAATTTGTGCAAGCCATTCTCTATTTTCTTTACGTGGTACAAGTGGTAATAACATAGTTAAAATCTCTTTTACATCTCCAACAATAGATGCTTGTGTTGGTACATTCTTACCGATTTCAGCCGCATCTACATCAATATGAACGATTGTAGCATGAGGTGCAAATTTAGTTACATCACTAATAACGCGATCACTAAATCTAGCGCCTAAGGCAATAAGTAAATCACAATTTGTTACACCTAAGTTAGAGGCCTTACTACCATGCATTCCTACCATACCTGTGGCAAGTTCATGGGTTTCAGGAAAAGTACCTAGGCCCATTAAAGATGTTGTTACTGGTGCATCAATTTTTTCTGCAAAAGCCAAAAGTTCCTTACTGGCATCTGCACTAATGATACCACCACCAGCATAGATAAATGGTTTTTCAGCTACTTTAATAAGATCTGCCACAACTTGAATATCCGTTTGAGAAATTGTCTCTATTTTACGTGGTACACTCACTGGTACTTCATGCTCATAATCATACATTGCTGCTGTAACATCTTTTGGAATATCCACAAGAACAGGACCTGGTCTACCAGATTTAGCAATATAAAATGCTTCTCTTATAGTCTTAGCTAAGTCTTTAATATCTTTTACAATGAAATTATGTTTTGTGATACACATTGTAATTCCTGTAATATCTACTTCTTGAAAACTATCTTTCCCAATAAGCATATTAGGCACTTGCCCTGTAATAGCTACCATAGGTATAGAGTCCATATAAGCCGTTGCAATACCTGTAACAAGATTCGTAGCCCCTGGACCTGATGTTGCAATACATACACCTACTTTACCAGTAGCTCTAGCATAACCATCTGCTGCATGAGAAGCACCTTGCTCATGAGAAGTTAAAATATGCGTAATACGGTCACTATTTTTATATAGGGCATCATAAATGTTTAAAGCTTGCCCCCCTGGATAACCAAAAACGGTATCCACTCCTTGCTCTACTAAACATTCAATAAGTATCTGAGATCCATTTATCCTCATCTTTTCTCCTCCTACTTCTATGCTTTAAAGATTGCTCCTGTATTAGCTGATGTTACAAGTTTTGCGTAACGTGCTAAGTAACCTGTTTTTACTTTTGGTTCTGGTTTCACCCAAGCTTCACGTCTCTTAGCAATTGTTTCTTCATCTACTTCTAGGTTGATTGTACACTTATTCATGTCAATGCTAATCATATCACCATCTTCTACAAAGGCAATAAGTCCCCCCTCTGCTGCTTCTGGAGAAACATGACCGATACAAGCACCTCTTGTAGCACCTGAGAAACGACCATCTGTAATAAGTGCTACATCTTTATCAAGTCCCATACCTGCAAGGCAAGCTGTTGGTTGAAGCATTTCTCGCATACCAGGTCCACCCTTTGGTCCTTCATAGCGAATTACAACTACATCACCTTTTTCAATCTTACCGCCATCAATAGCAGCTATCGCTTCTTCTTCACTATTAAATACTTTTGCTTTACCACGATTTACAAGCATTTCTGGTGCTACTGCTGAACGTTTTACAACACATGTATCTTCTGCAAGATTTCCACGAAGTACTGCAATACCTCCTGTTACACTATATGGGTTTTCAATAGGGCGAATAACTTCTGGATTCTTATTTGTAACTTTTTCAAGATTTTCAGCAATTGTTTTACCTGTTACTGTCATAAGTGATGTATCTAAAAGATTTAACTTTGTAAGTTCTTTCATAACTGCTGCTACACCACCTGCAAAGTGAAGGTCTTCCATATGATGATGACCTGCTGGTGCAAGATGACAAAGATTAGGTGTATGTGCACTAATTTCATTTGCCATATCTAAGTTAATCTCTACACCTGCTTCATGGGCAATCGCTGGAAGGTGAAGCATTGTATTTGTACTACAGCCAAGTGCCATATCTGCTGTTAGTGAATTACGGAAAGCTTTTTCATTTAAGATATCACAGATTTTAATGTCTTTTTCAAGCATATCCATAACAGCTATACCTGCATATTTGGCAAGGCGAATACGTTCTGCAAATACAGCAGGTGTTGCGCCGTTTCCAGGAAGGGCAATACCAAGTACTTCACACATACAATTCATACTATTTGCTGTATACATTCCTGAGCAAGAACCACAGCCTGGACATGCATGATTTTCATATTCTTTAAGTTCATCTTCTGTAATTTTACCTGCATTGTAAGCTCCCACTGCTTCGAAAGTTACAGAAAGATTAGATTTCTTGCCATTTACCATACCAGCTAGCATTGGCCCACCACTTACAAGTGTTGTTGGAAGGTTCATTCTAGCAGCTCCCATAAGCATACCTGGAACAATTTTGTCACAGTTTGGTACAAGTACTAAACCATCGAAAGCATGTGCTGTTGCCATACATTCAATAGAGTCAGCAATGAGCTCCCTTGTTACAAGAGAATATTTCATTCCCTCATGTCCCATAGCAATCCCATCACATACACCAATTGCTGGAATTTCAATAGGTGTACCACCTGCCATACGAATTCCTGTTTTTACTGCTTCTGTAATTTTATCAAGATGTGAATGACCCGGTACAATCTCACTTTTAGCAGTTACAACACCAATTAATGGTTTTTCAATTTCTTCATCTATATAGCCCATCGCTTTAAATAAAGATCGATGTGGTGTTCTAGCTGCACCAACTTTTACTCTATCACTTTTCATTGTAAACACTCCTTTATTATAAATAGTAGCCTAATATATAGAAGGCTAAGCCCAATTTAAGACTTAGCAGCTTCTACCTTACATATCTTATTAATATCATCTCACTCTAGCCACTTAAGTCCTCTTTGCCTATTTGATGGCATTAACAACTAAATCTCCCATTTCTACTGTTCCTACAAGTTTCATACCCTCACTCATGATATCACCTGTTCTGTAACCTGCATCTAATACAGCTGACACAGCTTCTTCAATAGCTTTTGCCTCTGTTTCAAGATTAAATGAATAACGAAGCATCATAGCTGCTGAGAGAATTGTAGCAAGTGGATTTGCTTTATTTTGACCTGCAATATCTGGTGCACTACCATGGCTTGGTTCATAAAGACCAAGTGAACCTTCTCCAAGAGAAGCTGAAGCAAGCATACCAATAGAACCTGTAATGATACTTGCCTCATCTGAAAGAATATCTCCAAAGATATTTGATGTAATCATAACATCAAATTGTTTTGGGTTAACTACGAGTTGCATTGCTGCATTATCTACATACATATGTGAATAAGTCACCTCTGGATAATCTTTAGCTACTCTAGCAACTACCTCTCTCCAGAGTCTAGATGACTCAAGTACGTTTGCCTTATCTACAACACATACCTTTTTATTACGTTTCATAGCTGCATCAAAACCAACTCTTGTGATTCTTTCAATTTCAGCTACTGTATATTTTTCAAGGTCAGAAGCATAAGTTTTGCTATCATCTTCTTCACAAACTACTTTATTTTTTTCACCAAAGTAAATACCACTTGTTAGTTCACGTACAATAAGGATATCTAAGCTATCTCCAATAATTTCTGCCTTTAATGGACTTGCTTCTTTAAGTTGTGAAAAAAGTACAGCAGGGCGAAGATTTGCAAATAAATTAAGGGCACCACGAATACCTAAAAGTCCCTTCTCAGGGCGATCACCATTTGGTAAGTTATCCCATTTAGGACCACCTACAGCACCAAGAAGTACTGCATCTGCACTTAAACATGCATCGATTGTTTCTTGTGGGAGTGAACATCCTGCCTGATCAATTGCACATCCTCCCATAAGCTTTTCATCATATGTAAAATTATGACCGTATACGCTTCCTACTTTATCTAATACTTTTACTGCTTCTTTTACAATATCAGGACCAATACCATCCCCAGGTAAAGTAACTATTTTATAATCCATTTCTAACTCTCCCCTCTTAAACTATTTCTTCTTTTTCTTAGCTTCTTCTCGGGCTAATTTTATCTTCCTATTTTCAATCTCTAATTACTTTTTGCATGGTAACTTATTTATTAGCTTTAATTTTATTTACAAGTCCATTTGCTTTAATAATTTCTTGCATAAAAGGTGGGAAAGGTTGTGCTTGATAGCTTTGACCTTTTGTTACGTTAGTAATAACACCTGTATCAAAGTTAACTTCTACTTCATCACCTTTTTGAATACCTTCTACTGCTGCTTCACATTCTAGGATTGGAAGCCCAATGTTGATAGCATTACGATAGAAAATACGTGCAAATGTTTTTGCAATAACACAAGATACACCTGCTGCTTTAATAGCGATTGGTGCATGTTCACGAGATGAGCCACAACCAAAGTTTTTATCAGCAACGATAATATCGCCTTCTTTTACATCTTCTACAAATTTTGCATCAATATCTTCCATACAGTGAGATGCAAGTTCTTTTGGATCTGATGTATTTAAATAACGTGCTGGAATAATAACATCTGTATCTACATTATCGCCATAGCGAAATACATGTCCTTTTGCGTTCATATTTATATCCTCCTTATAAATGACTTAATCTAAGATTTCTGGATTTGTAATATATCCTGTCACAGCTGAAGCTGCTGCAACTGCTGGACTTGCAAGATAAACTTCTGACTCTACGTGTCCCATACGTCCTACAAAGTTACGATTGGTAGTAGAAACAGCACGTTCACCAGCTGCTAAGATACCCATATGTCCGCCAAGACATGGTCCACAAGTAGCTGTGCTAAATACAGCACCAGCTTCAATAAGGTCTGTTACAATCCCCTCTTCAATGGCTTGTAAATAGATTTTTTGTGTACCTGGGAATACAATACAACGTACGCTAGGATCTACTTTTTTACCTTTTAAAATATCTCTAGCTGTGCGAAGGTCTTCCATACGACCATTTGTACAAGAACCAATAACAACTTGGTCAATTTTCACTTCTTTAGCACAGATTTCATCTACTGTTTTTGTGTTTTCTGGAAGATGTGGAAATGCTACTGTTGGACGTACTTTAGAAAGATCAATTTCATAAACTGCTTCATACTCAGCATCCTCATCAGCTTCATATACTTTGTATTCTCTTGTACTATGTTCTTTAATATAGGCAACTGTTTTTTCATCCACTGGGAAAATACCATTTTTCGCTCCAGCTTCAATAGCCATATTAGCCATAGCAAAACGTGAATCCATAGAAAGATTTTTAATACCATCTCCTACAAATTCCATAGATTTATAAAGGGCACCATCTACCCCAATCATACCAATAATATGAAGAATGATATCTTTACCACTTACATATTTAGTAGGGCAACCTGTTAATACGAATTTAAGTGCACCTGGCACTTTAAACCAAGCTTTACCTGTAGCCATACCAGCTGCCATGTCTGTACTGCCAATACCTGTTGAAAATGCTCCAAGTGCGCCATAAGTACAAGTATGAGAGTCAGCTCCAATAATCACATCGCCTGCTACTGCTAAGCCTTTTTCAGGAATAAGTGCATGTTCAATCCCCATTTGACCTACTTCAAAATAATTTTCAATTTCTTTACCTTTAGCAAATTCACGTACAACCTTACACTGCTCAGCTGCTTTAATATCCTTATTAGGTGTAAAATGGTCTGGTACTAAAGCAATCTTACTTTTATTAAATACACAGTCACAACCAATTTTATCAAACTCACGAATTGCCACTGGTGATGTAATATCGTTACCAAGTACAAGATCAAGATCTGCCTCAATTAATTGTCCAGCTACAACACTCTCAAGTCCAGCATGTGCTGCTAATATTTTTTGAGTCATTGTCATTCCCATTATTAATCATCTCCTCTTCACTATTTACTACTTTTACACATACATCTTAAACTGCTTCTTAATCTCTTTAATAAGCTTATATTCTATAGAATCCACTAGCACTATCCAGCTGACTTCTATAAATCTGTAGTGATATCTACAGTAATCCTATAGCCTTCTCTATCTGTAGACTCTAAAATGACAAGACCTTTACTGCCTGAAGTTTCTTCTCTTATAATTCAAAACTCTTCTAAATAGAAAAAGGGTATAATTTCTAAGCACTTTTCATTTCCTACACTCATGGGTGATACCTGTTCAAAAGATGTACTTACCTTAGCCACATCACTTATATGCACACCTTCTAGATGTGCAAAAGAACTTTTATCTACATAAGGCATTTGATTGCTTAGTGTTATACCCTTCAAAGAAATGTTCTGCATCAAGCAGTGACCTTACATTACTGTCTTTTTTACTTTTATATTACGTCTTCTCGTATTTCCAAAAGCTGTAAGCTTTGATGTTTTTAAACCTCAACCCTTTACTTATGTAATGTCCCTAAAACTTGTGCTCTCTTTTAGTCTCTTGGTCATATAACATATTATTAATAGCTGAAATATAGGCAAGTATACTTGCTTCTACTATATCCATGCTTACGCCGTAACCATTGTAAACACCCTCATTGTTTTTAATCTTCACATTAACCTCACCTTGTGCATCCGTTCCACCTGTTACCGAATTAATCACAAAGTCCTCTAGTACAAAGCTCTTACCAACGAGTTTATCAATTGCTTTATAAGAAGCATCAATTGGCCCATCATATGATGAAACAACCTCTTCAAGTACATGACCTGTTTTCGCAACAAGTCTTACAGATGAAGTGGTTGTAATAGTGTTTCCTGAATTGATTACAAAGCGTTCAAGTTTATAAAACTCTGGTACTTTAGAAGATTTATGATGAATAAGTGCTTCAATATCTTTATCCGTTACAACTTTTTTCTTATCTGCTAAAGCTTTGAATTGTTCAAAAGCTGTTTGAAGTACAATCTCATCAAATTCATAACCCATTTCTTTTAAATGTTCTTCAAAAGCATGACGTCCTGAATGTTTACCAAGTACCAACTTATTTTCTGTAAGTCCTATAGATTCTGGTGTCATAATCTCATAAGTACTCTTATTAGCCAGCATACCATGTTGATGAATACCTGATTCATGTGCAAAGGCATTTTCTCCTACGATTGCTTTATTAGGCTGTACTCTAACACCTGTAATACTACTTAGTAGCTTACTCGTTTTATAAATCTCTTTCGTATTAATGTTGCAGCCAAGATTATAGTAATCAGCTCTTGTACTCAGATTCATAACTAACTCTTCAAGGGCTGCATTTCCAGCACGTTCTCCGATGCCATTAATTGTACACTCTAGTTGGCCTGCACCCGCCTTAGCTGCTGCTAAAGAATTAGCAACAGCTAGACCTAAGTCATTGTGGCAGTGTACAGAAATAATTGCTTTATCAATAGAAGGTACATTTTCACGAATACCTAATATTAACTTTGTCATTTCTTCTGGTGAAGCATAACCTACTGTATCTGGTATATTAATGGTTGTTGCACCTGCACGAATTACGGCTTCAAATATTTGATATAAGAAGGCAGGATTACTTCTTGAAGCATCTTCTGCTGAGAATTCTACATCCTCACAGTATTTCTTAGCATAACGTACCATTTCAGTTGCTGCTTCTAAAACTTGTTCTGGTGTTTTTTTGAGCTTATAGGTCATGTGGATATCAGATGTAGCAATGAAAGTATGTATTCTAGGATATTTTGCCTCTTTTAACGCCTCTCCTGCTGCATCGATATCTCCTTTGAGGGCACGTGCCAAACTTGTTACAGTTGCATTTTTGATAGTCTTTGCTATAGATTTAACAGATGCGAAGTCTCCTGGTGAAGAGGCTGCAAATCCTGCTTCCATAATATCTACACCAAGGCGTTCGAGTTGTTTTGCTACTTCTAATTTTTCAGCAAGGTTCATGCTACAACCTGGTGATTGTTCACCATCTCGTAGTGTAGTATCAAAAATTCTAACAATGTTTGCCATCTATGTTCCCCTTTCTACGTTAATTCCTATTTATTTTGATCAGCCCAAGACATCATGCTACGAAGTTCTTTACCAACTTTTTCAAGTTGATGATCTGCTTCGATACGACGTTTTGCATTGAAATATGCACGATGAGATTGATTTTCTAAGATCCAGTTTTTAGCAAATGTACCTTCTTGAATTTCTTTAAGTACTTTACGCATTTCATTTTTTGTATCCTCTGTGATAATACGAGAACCTACTGTGTAATCACCATATTCAGCTGTATCAGAAATTGAATATCTCATATATTCGAAACCACCTTTGTTGATAAGGTCAACAATAAGTTTCATTTCATGGATACATTCAAAGTAAGCACTTTCTGGTTCATATCCAGCTTCAACTAATACTTCGAAACCAGCTTTCATAAGAGCTGTTACACCACCACAAAGAACTGCTTGTTCTCCGAAAAGGTCTGTTTCTGTCTCCATTTTGAATGTTGTTTCAAGGATTCCTCCTCTAGCACCACCAATACCTGCTGCATAAGCAAGTGCTAAGTCATGAGCATTACCTGTAGCATCTTGGTATGCTGTTACTAAACATGGTACCCCACGACCTTCTTGGAATTGACTTCTTACTGTATGACCTGGTCCTTTAGGTGCAATCATTACAACATTAGTATGTTCTGGTGGAACGATTTGTTTGTAGTGAATGTTAAATCCATGTGCAAAAGCAAGTGTTTTACCTTCTGTTAAGTTTGGTGCAATTTCATTTCTATATACTTCTGCTTGTTTTTCATCTGGTAATAAGATCATAATGAAATCTGCTGCTTTAGTAGCATCTGCTACTGTCATAACTTTAAGACCAGCTTCTTCAGCTATTTTCCATGATTTACTACCATTATATAAACCTACGATTACATCTACACCTGAATCGTGTAAGTTAAGTGCATGTGCATGACCTTGACTACCATAACCAATAATTGCTACTGTTTTCCCATTTAATAATCCTAAGTTACAATCTTCTTGATAATATAATTTTGCCATTTTCTAAATCCTCCTATATATAAATATATATCTATTAAAGCAAACACTCTAAAATGTGTTGTTTTAATCAAATTAAATAAAAGTAATTAATTCTTTAGTTCTTTTTCTCCTCTTTGAAGAGCTGTAAGACCTGTTCTAATAATTTCTTTAATGCCATATGGTTCAACCATATTAGTTAAGGCACTAAGCTTGCCTTGATCACCTGTTGCCTCAATAATAAGTGAGTCATTTGAAACATCTACAATATGTGCTCTAAAGATATTAGCAATCTCAATAATCTCAGCTCGGGTTTCTTTAGTTGCATGAATTTTAATCATTGCAAGCTCTCTATAAATAGAGGTTTCTTCCTTAAGCTCTAATACTTTTATAACATCTACAAGCTTATTAAGTTGCTTTTTGATTTGTTCTAAAGTATATTCATCTGACGCTGTAACAATGGTCATACGAGATACTTTTGGGTCTTCTGTCTCACCAACAGATAAACTGTCGATATTATAACCCCTTCTACTGAAAAGCCCAGATATACGGCTAAGTACACCTGAATGATTTTCTACCAGTACAGATAATACATGCTTTTTCATATTCTCCCTCATTTCTTTTTATTTATTTTCTACAATGTACTTTCCTTTGTGCTTACAATAAATTCAATGAAATAAGCTTCTTTACTTGCTAGTGCTTCCTTAAGCGCTGCTTCTACATCAGCCCCACTATCTACACACTTCGTTTTAATCCCATAAGCACTAACAAGTTTTGTAAAGTCCGGGTTGCAATTAAGGGCTACTCCATGCTCTTTAAGTTCTACTTTCCTTTGAAGCTCCCTTACCATACCAAGTCCACTATTATTAAATAAGATAATAAGTGGATTGACTTGCTCTTGAACAAGTGTGCCAAGTTCAAATAAACTCATTTGAAAACTGCCATCCCCTAATATGCTAACCACCTGTCTACCTTTATTGCCTATACTTGCACCAACTGCTGCTGGCAATGAATAACCCATTGTGCCGAAGCCACCTGAACAAATAACTCTTCGCTCACCATAGACTGCCATATTTCTAACTGTCCAAAATTGATTTTGACCTACATCTGCTACTACAACTGCATCATCATCTAAAAGATTAGAAAGTGTTCTCACTACAAGTTTAGGATTAACTGCATTTTCAGGATGTATTTCTTCTTTTTCCTCTTTATGTGCACTAATTTCTTCTTGCCAGCTACTTGTGTCAATCACCTTAATAAGTTGATTCATTTCTTCTAAAACAGCTTTTGCATCTCCTACAACCGGAATATTTGCTGCTGTAATCTTACCAATTTCTGCTGGGTCAATATCAATATGAATAATATTTGCTTTATCATCTAAAATGCCTACATTAGCCACTGCACGGTCTGCAATACGTGCCCCAATGAAAAGAATCGTATCTGCATGTTTTAGTGCCCAGTTAGCATGTTTAAAACCATGACTACCTATCATTCCAAAATCTAATGGTGAGGTGGTATCTATACTGCCAAGTCCCATTAATGTATGAACTACTGGAATATTAGAGTTTTGAACAAATTTTGCAAGTGCTTCCTTCGCTTCACCTAAAATTACACCACCCCCCGCACAAATAAGTGGTCTTTGGCTATTTTCTAAAAGTTTAATTGCCTTTTTAATTTGCCCCATATGGCCTTCTACGGTTGGTTTATAGCCACGAATTTTAACTTCCTTTGGATAGTTATAATCAATTTGTGCTTCTTGCAAATCCATTGGTATATCAATTAAAACTGGTCCTGGTCTTCCCGTTTTCGCAATATAAAAGGCTTCTTTAACAATACGTGGGAATTCCTTTGGATCTTTTAACAAATAACTATGTTTAATAAAAGGTTCTGTAGCACCAGTAATATCTACTTCTTGAAATACATCTCTTCCTATAAGCTGTGATTTTACCTGTCCTGTAAAAATTACAACAGGAATAGAATCCATATAAGCTGTGGCAATCCCTGTAATAAGATTGGTAGCACCTGGACCAGATGTTGCAAGGCATACCCCTACTTTTCCAGTTGTCCTTGCATAGCCACTTGCGCTATGTACAGCTGCTTGTTCCTGTCTCACTAATACATGATGAACATCAGAAACCCTCAATGATTCATAAATATCAATAACGGCTGCACCTGGATAACCAAAGACGACATCTACATTTTCCTCGAGTAAGCATCGTACAAATACATCTGACAATTTCAATCCAACCCCTCCTTCAGTTTTTAATTAATTACTTATTTATTTAAAAAATTAAAAAGTATATAAAAAAACCTCATCCCAATAACGGGACGAGGAATATTCCACGTGTTACCACCCATCTTGACGTGTACTTATCCCATACCTCTTTCATACATCGTCCACTCACCAGGTTCTACCAAACCCTTGCCTGTAACGGGGCCACCGAAATTTCTTACTTAGCGGGCCACTATAACTATTACTACACAGCCCTATTACCGTTCTGAAATCCTGCTCAGGAGTGATTCACATTTTGCCGTCACACTAATTCACACCAACCACTAGCTCTCTGAAGTCACATTTGCAAATGTCATTCTCCTTCACTGCATTTTTCAAATAATTGATTAATTAGTATTTTAGCAACATTGACTTTAGGTGTCAATATTTTTGATTCATATTTATTTTAATTTTATATTTTTACACAAATATGTAAACAATAACAAAAATAAATATTTTTTTAAAATATACCACTAAAAAACAAAAAAACTCACATCATAAAAAGAGCTAGATTCATTCATATGCAATCTAGCTCTTTTTATATACATATGTGGTATTAACCACTTTATTTTTTATTTTCTTTTAGCTGCTCTTACACGTTCAGATTCATTTAAAATCTTTTTACGAAGTCTAATAGCATCTGGTGTTACTTCTACTAATTCATCATCTTCAATGAACTCTAATGCTTCTTCAAGTGTAAACACTCTTGGTGGTGATAATCTGATAGCATCATCAGCACCTGATGATCGTGTATTTGTCATTTTCTTATTTTTACATGGGTTAACAGTCATATCTTCTTTACGTGCATTTTGACCGATAATCATACCTTCATATACGTCTACACCTGGTTTTACAAATAAAATACCACGGTCTTCAAGTGAGTTAAGAGCATATCCCATAGTTGTTCCTTGTTCTTGAGCAATAAGGGCACCATTACCTCTTCTTGGAAGTTCACCCACATATTCTGTGTAACCTTCAATTCTTCTAACCATTGTCGCTTCCCCTCTTGAATCAGTGATTAACTCACTTCTAAATCCAAGAAGACCACGTGTTGTGCAAAGGTACTCAATACGGATGTGACCATTTTCTGGTTCCATACTTTGCATCATACCTTTACGAAGGTTAAGTTTACTGATTACAGCACCTGAATATTCATCTGGTACAGAAATTACAACGCGTTCTACTGGCTCTACAAGCTTACCTTCTTCATCACGGTGCATAATAACCTCTGGTTTAGATACACCAAGTTCGTATCCTTCACGTCTCATATTTTCAATAAGAACTGATAAGTGAAGCTCTCCACGACCAGATACTCTGTATCCATCTGTTGTATCCATTGGCTCAACTTTAAGACCTACATTGATTTCTGTTTCTTTTTCAAGACGATCTTTAATATGTCTTGTTGTTACGAATTTACCACTTTGACCAGCAAATGGTGAATTGTTAACTAAGAAGTTCATTGCAAGTGTTGGTTCTTCAATGTGGATTGGTGTCATTGGCTCTACTTTACCAATTTCCCCTACTGTTTCACCAATAGAAATATCTGGTACACCAGCAATTACGACAATGTCCCCACTTGTAGCTTCTTTTACAGCTACTTGTTTAAGACCTTCGTATACCATAACTTTAGAAATTTTAGCTGTTCTGATTTTACCATCGTTATCAGCAATTTCTACTGTTTGCCCCTCTTTTACTTTACCTTTGTAAATACGCCCAATACCAAGACGACCTACGAAATTATCGTAAGAAAGGGCACTGATTTGAAGTTGAAGTGGTTCTTCATCTTGTTTTGGATATTCCCCTACACGTTCAATAATTGTTTCAAGAAGTGGTTTAATATCTGTTCCTTTATCATCAAGCTCATATTGCATGATACCTTGTTTACCAATTCCGTAAAGGATTGGGAAGTCAAGTTGCTCATCATTTGCTTGAAGATCTACGAATAAGTCAAATGTCATATCTACTACTTCTTCAGCTCTATGGTTTGGTTTATCAATCTTGTTGATAACAAGAATTGGTTTAAGTCCTAATTCAAGAGACTTTTGAAGAACAAAGCGAGTTTGTGGCATTGGTCCTTCAATTGAATCTACTAAAAGAATTACTGTATCTACAGTACGGATAACACGTTCTACCTCTGACGAGAAGTCACTGTGTCCTGGTGTATCTACAATATTAATTTTGTAATCACCATATTTAATTGAACAGTTTTTAGAATAAATTGTGATTCCTCTTTCTCTCTCTAAATCATTACTATCCATAATACAATCAACGTGTTCTTCATTTGCTCTAAAGACACCGCTTTGGTTTAAAAATGCATCTACAAGTGTTGATTTACCTGCATCTACGTGGGCAATAACTGCTATATTTATAATTTTCATATCACTCATGCGTTAGTGGACCTTCTTTCCGTAATTTATCACAATTACTTATTTTAACACAGATGTTCCCATTACTCAACATATATATTGTTATTAAGCCACAAATTCCATCTGTTTATACTGTTAAATCTCGTTAATCACGTTTTTTAGCATATCATATATTACATTTTTTTCCTATATTTATTTTTGACATTTTATACATATATTTATACAGAAAATTTAGTAAAATAATAAAACATAAAGCCTACGGCTACACAAAGTGTTACTAAGTCTGCAACAAGATTACTAATTCCATTGGTTAATAAATCACTTAAAGTATTCACATAGTTAACAACCCTTACTAATATCTTTCCACGTGGCCTATTATCAAAATAGGTAAAAGGTAGCTCTTGTAAATGCTCAAATAAATCTTTACGAAGATCTACTATAATATCCTGTCCTACTCGCCCCATAGTTTTAAGACGATAACCCCTAATTATAGCAATTGCTATAATTATAATGCCAAATAGAATACCCACACTCACTAAGCCTCTTATATCATTTGGGGGAATATACCATCTATGGCCTTTTGAATAAAACCATCTGCTTCTGCCATAGTTGCAATAGTTTTTACTTGAGATAAACTTGCTTCTGGCATCCCATAAGCAATGTTAGATTGGATAGTATCTGAAAAAAAGAAAAATATCTTGCATATCTATTGAGATTTGATCACGAAGTTTTCCTAATTCCTATTCTCGTACATCCATATTATCTATTCTTACCTAATCACTAGTACATTCATAAAAACGACTCAATAAATTCACCAATGTAGATTTTCCCGCTCCTGTATGATCAATAATACCTACAGTTTGCTTCTTTATAATTAAGGTTTTGAACTGTAAGCTTTTTCATTTCATAAGCTATAAAATATCTGATAGCATCTGTGTCCCCTGTCATACGTGCCATAATATCCCCAGCTTTATCTCATTATAATAATCAAAATCTAAAACTAATAAATTCTTATATGTACTCATACGAATACAAGTACAATGTCTTGCGAAACATACTCAAAAATCATTTGGTAACCATACACAATTGCACCCTTTAGTATGACACTTCCTAGCATAATTCCCAAAATAGGCAGTAGTTTTTGTGTTTGTCCCCCATCTATAACATGATCCACTATAAACCCTACCAAAAATGGGTTTATCATTTTAGTAAGCTCTTCAAAAAGCATTATGGTTATCCACCTTCAAAAATCAAAGAAAAAATAAAATAACCAAAAAAAATGGCCTTCATAAGAAAGCCATTTTTTATGTATAAAACTCTTGTTTCTATTATTCAGCTTGAGCTGGTGCACCTACTGGGCAAACACTTGCACATGCACCACATTCGATACAATCTGATGCAGCGATTTCATATTTTCCATCCCCCTCAGAAATACATCCGATTGGACATTCAGCTTCACATGCACCACAGCTGATGCACTCATCACTAATTACGTATGCCATTTAAAACACCTCCTCCTAAATAGTTACTTTCAAGATTATGATACTATCATTGGTCATGTCATGTCAAGAAGATTATAAAAGCATTTCATTTACAGCAATTTACTTAAGTGTTTGCCCAGTAACTTTCACCTAGTACGAGGTTAGGTTTTCAATCTGGGTTAGAAACAGTGTATGTATTCCCCTCTTGGCTTACAAGGTTAGCACTCCAGATTGATGTAATGGAACGATCTGTAGTAAATGTACATGTCCATCCATTTAAATCTTTACCTGTTAAGTTAGTTACTGTGATTTCAGCAGTTGCACCACTTGTCCAGTCTGATACTACTTTTACACTAACCATATCACCTGTTGTTGGTGTTTCTGGTACTACTGGTGTCTCTGGCTCACTTGGTATTATTGGTGTTTGTGTGCCACTTCCCCCTGGTGCTGTACAAGGTTCAAATGCCCATACTTGATTAACGCCACCATAGTAGAAATATTCTTGTACATTAGCGCCATCTGTTGTTTCTTCATTTACTACATCTAATCCTTTAGTATCTGTAGTACATTTTAAAACAATACCATAGACACCATTTTGTGAAGTAGGTAATAATTTAAATAATTGTGCAGTTGTATTATTTGCTTCATATGTTTGTATATTTGTACCATTAGCAACGTCTAACATATAACCATTTCCATTTTTAAGTGTTATATAGCCATCGCCTTTATTAACCAGTTGCCACTTTTGACCTACAACCCCTGTACCAGTACCGATTTCTACATTTTGACCATTTGCACCTACATTATCTTTTACTTGAAGATATTTTTGTGCATTTGTATTTTTAATATAATACCAACCATCATTTAATGTTACATAATTTGTATTTGGTGTTGCACTTGGACTTGGGCTTGGATTTGGATTTGTTCCTACTGGACTACTTGCATCAGTGTAAGCTTTTAAAACAGAGTAGTAAGATGCTTTTGGCGTACCACCAACAGTCTTATATAATAATGGATTATCTTTTGCAATCCATGAATTACTATCTGCAAGTCCCCAGAAAGTAATACTAGTAATATTAGCACCAGCTTTTTTAGCTTTAATTAGCTCTGAGAAAAGGTTATAACAATAGTCAGCTTGAACCTGATCAGAAGTATTTGCAATATCTAATTCTGTGATTTGAATTTCAAATCCAGCATTATTAAATTTCTTTACAGCATCCATATAGTATGATACACTTGGGAAACTTGTTCCAATATGTGATTGCATATCTACACCATTACAAATCTTTTTACCACTGTTAATAAATTTAACTAATTGAACAATTTTGTCTACTTCCATATTTACTTGAATGTACATGATTCATATAAGTTTTAACATAAAACTCTAAACGTGCATCCATTACTACTTGACTTACATAACCACCATTTTTGTTATAACCAGCTCTGAAATACCAATCTGGTGTTTGTGAATGCCATACTAAAGTATGTGCACGTAATGCAATACCATTTTCATAACAAGTTTTTAATACATTATCAACTTGAGTAAAATTAAGTTTTGGCACTGTACTTTCTGTATAATTGCTTGGAATATAGTATCCTAATCTCTTAGCTTCTGCTACAGAAATTAAAGTAGGTGACCAATTACTTAAAACGTAATCTGGTTTCATTTCATTTCCAATAGTTGTACTATTATATTCTTTCTTTAAGGCATTAAGTGTATTTGCATTATATAATTCATCATAGACAACTGAAGCACCTACTTTGTCGAATAATTGTCCATAAGTATTTAAAAGGTTTGCATTAGTTGTTGCTGCATTTACTATATTAGTAGCTCCCATTGATACTATCATCATGACAGCTAAAAAGAAGGATACTACTTTGCTGTGTTTCTTAATATACATAAAATTCATCTCCTATCATCTTGTTTTAGAATAATAACTTATTTTTTCAACCTTACCATATGTGTTGCTTTCTATAATGTGTATCCAAGATTTGTTGGCACATCATAAGGATTAATAGCTACATCATATATACTTCCTTGTGCTTACTAATCTCCATCTGTTAAAGTTTTTTGCTATTCGGGAGGTTGTACTTCTTCAGAAGTAGTGGTACTTACAATAGTTCCATCGTATAACACTACAAGGCCATCTTCAGAAAAACTATTAATCTTTGACCAGTCTTCATTAGCCATACGAATAGAGATATTCATGCTACACGTACTTGCTTCTAGTTGTACTTTATCATCAACTTTTATGACACAACAATGCTTTTCATTAACCTTTTTTATACTCATATTTACTTTAGAAGTTAATTCACTACACCAAGGTGCCCCACTTAATTGTAGTGATGCATTATCACACCAAATGTTCATTTCTTTATCATCTGACTGATTAAAATAGTAACGAACTTCGAACTTAGATAAATCAATAGGTGCTTTAGTTGCTTTAACTGTGTAAGTTTGATTAATAGATTCACTTACCGTTGTAGTGTTGATTACATCTAGCCCTATCTGAGATGCATATGTAGCATTCACTGTTTGTGTGTGATTTTCTTCTACCGCTGTTGCCCAAACATTTCCACCTACATTTGCAGTAGCCAGTGCAATACCTCCTATGAACCCCATCATCTTTTTTTATTCATCTCATATCTCCTATCCTAAATAATATTTGTAGCTATCTGAAATACCCCCCTATCGTTAGTTGCTTCATAATATTTATTATAATATAATTTATTTTTTTATTATAATAAACACTTAATATGTATTAATTATACATACAACATGTTGTAACTTTATAGTAATTTCGCACAAAAAAGATGCTCATGAAGCTTATAATTTCATGAGCATCTTTTTTCTTATATAAATTCCTGTTCCCAGTTAAAATAACCTGTTTGATCATTTTTAACATACTTCAGATAAGCTGCATAGGTATTTCCGTTACGCCCTTTCAGATTACGAAAACCTACTTTTCCATTTTTAAGCAATATCTCTACCATTTGGCGTGTAACGACTTTACCTAACATTGTAATATATTTATCATTTTTCCAGATAGTATACTTACAACCACTCTTCCAGTTCACACACCCAAATGCCTTTTCATTTTCTACTACTGCATTGCCACAAATAGGACAAACACCTACTGGCTCCATATTCTTAGGAACTTCTATCTTTGTACCACTTAAAACCTTTGTATCATTTTTAATAGCTTCAACAGCTTGTTCTGTAAAGGCCTTTATCATATTCAGAAATTCATCCTTTTGGAATTTACCCTTTTCTATATCTGATAAAGTTTTCTCTAATCGCCCTGTATATTCAAGGTCCAGAAGCTGCTTAGCTGGAAATGTTTCGACTAAGGCTTTTCCTAGCTCTGTACATACTAAACTTTTCCCTTTTGCTCTAATATATTCTGCATCCTTAAGCTTTTTAATAGTTTCTGCCCGTGTCGCTGGCGTCCCAATACTAAAACCACTTAAGATACTTGCCATCATTTTAAGTGTATCTTCTTCACTTTCTTCCTTGCCTTCTTCTTTATCTTCCTCTTTGAAGCCTTTCCCACAGGTTTCCATGACACGCAGTAACGTCTTCTCCGTATGTGCTTTAGGTGGTTTTCTGGTTACTTCGGCTACATTCACCTTTTTCACCTCTACCATTTCATTTTTTGTAACTTGTGGTAGTAAGGTATCCTTATTTTCTTTACTTTCTTTGGTTCCTCTATCTTCGTACTTCTCTACAATACGCCATCCTTCTACGAGTTGCACCTTTCCTTTTGAAATAAATACACCTTTTAGGCTTTCCTCTGGTACATTCTCTATCTTAGTAACTAACTTAGTCTCTTCAAACTCTGCCACAGGTAGAAATTGCATCAAGAAACGATTTTTAACCGCATTATAAACAATCTGTTCATCTGCTGTTAATCCCTTAGGGATCATATAAGTTGGAACAATAGCACTATGGCTCTCTACCTTACTATTATCAAAAATACGTTTATTATCTACAAAACGAATTTGCCCTTCATAAGGAAGCCCAATTTTAAGGGTATCTAAAACTTTCTTTGTTCTCCCCTTTAAACTCTCCTCCAAAGCTAAACTTCCTGTCCTTGGATAAGTGATATATTTCTTCTCATAAAGAGATTGTGCCACCTTTAGTACTTTATCAGAAGTCCACCCTTTATATTTACTTGTAATATACCCCTGTAAGTTAGACAGATTAAATAAAAATGGTGCATATTCTTTCTTCTTTTCTACTTGCTTATCTATAATTTGTGCTGGCTTATTCTTAATTAGTTCTGCTAAAGCATCTAAGGCAAGTTTATCATCAAACTTCTCATTATCTCTACCGTCCTTATCCTTTTCATAATAAAGCCCTTCAAATATTTCATTTTGACTCGTCTTAAAATGAGCTAACAACTTATAGTAAGTAGATGCCTTAAACTGCTCAATTTCTTTATCCCTGTCATAAATAATCTTTAAAGTTGGCAATAATACGCGGCCAATATTTAAGATTTTTTTACTTCCTGAGTTATATTTTACTGTTGCAACAGATGTTAAGTTAATCCCTATCATCCAGTCTGCCCATTGTCTACCGATTCCTGCATCTTGAAGTGATTTCATTTCTTCATTGGGTCTAAGCTTAGTAAGGCCTTTTTGTACTTCTTCTGGCGTCCACTCATTTAAGAGCATACGATATACTGGTTTCTTTTCATTAAGGTATAAAAAGATCTCATCCCCAATCACTTGTCCCTCCCGGTCAAAGTCCGTAGCTGAAATAATACCATCTACATCGTCCCTATCAATCAAACCTTTAATAATATTAAGTTGTTTTTGGGCACCTACATCTACTTGTGCCTTATTTTTACTATCACATTTAATTTTATATTTAAATTGCTCTGGTATAAAAGGAAACTTTTCTAATCGCCAACTCTTCATTTGTTCATCATAATCTTTTGCATCATATAACTGTAACAAATGACCAAATGCCCAAGTGATTAAATACTCATTACCTTCAAAATAACCATCACATCTCTTTCTAATCTGAAGTGCATCTGCTATATTTTTTGCAACAGAAGGTTTCTCCGCTATAATGACACGCATCTCTTCAACTCCTCCATCTTTTCTACTGCTACATACTGCTCAAAAATAAAAACTTTTATAACAATAGCATTCTGTTCTACAGCAAAACAAATATAAAGAACTGTTGCATTACACCTCAAAGCCCAATACAACAGTTCCTTATATTTTCTACTAATAATTTATCCTATTATACCATATCATCCCACAAAAAAACAACCTACCCCTATGCCTATCATTCATTTTGAATACCCATTATATATATAATATTATTCTTAATTAATTCTTATTAATAACACCTTAATTATATTGTGTATATGATATGCACAAACCTAACACTACACTTTAACTTGTAAATCTAAAACAATAAAAAGACCATACTACCCACTATAATAGCGGATAATATGGTCTAACTATTTTTATATAGGAGCTACTTATTTTTTTCATCATTAAAATCTTCATGGTGTGATTCATCATTATCATAATTCATGAAATCCTTAATTTTTACATACTCTACACCTTCTGTAGCAGCATCTACATCACCATAAAGATCTTCATCCAGATCACTAAATTCATCATCTTCAAATTCATCTTCAAAATCTTCATCAAAGTACTCATAATGTTCTTCTAAGTCTTTGCTTTTACGGTTTGCCACCCATAAAACAATAGCTACTAGTGCAAGCACTATCCCTATTACTACCCCTAGTAACATGCCTGTCTTAGATTTTTCTTGTTTCATAAATTCCCTTACCTCCTCCATTGTCATTGGTATCTCTCTCATTCTACAATTTTTGCAACTCATCTCATCAGCTCCTTATCATTCCATATAATGTTATTATAACAAGCTATTTCATGTATAACAAGTATACACCCCACTGACTATGGTCCAGATTTATATACATTATATGCCTATTATACATTACATATACGTATATTTATCTTATTTCAGCTAAATTATACGGTGTTACCTGATATACATAATAGTTTAACCAGTTTGAAAAAATTGCATATGCATGAGAACGCCAACATACGTTTATACCATCTTCTCTGCAATCGTTATTAAAATAATTAACAGGAACTTCTATGTGTAATCCTTTTTGTAAATCTCTTAGATACTCTTCCTCTAATGTTTTTGCTTCATACTCTGCATGACCAATCATAAAGATCCATTTCCCATCTCTAGAACACATTAATGTAGGTCCTGCCTCCTTAGAAGTTAATAAAATATCCAGTTCTTCACATTCTACAATATCAGATGTTCTTACTTCACTATACCTTGAATGTGGTACGTAAACAATATCATCTAACCCCTGAAGTAATTTTTCAAAGTTTACTGCATAATGTTTATAAATACCAAATTTCTTTTGTGGCAAATTATACTTAGGAATATTATAGTGGTAATATAATCCCGCTTGAGCTCCCCAACAAATATGGAAAGTAGAAGTTACATGTGTTTTGGTCCATGCCATAATTTCTTTTAATTCTTCCCAATAGGTAACTTCTTCAAATTCCAATTGTTCTACTGGGGCCCCTGTTATAATCATACCATCATACTTCTCATCTTTAATCTCATCAAAGGTCTTATAAAAAGTTTGTAAGTATTCCTTCGATGTATTTTTACTATGATGGGAAATAGGCCTTAATAAAGTAAGTTCTATTTGAAGTGGTGTATTACTTAAAAGCCTTATAAGTTGTACTTCAGTTTCTAACTTTTTAGGCATTAAATTCATAATGGCGATTTTAAGTTCTCTTATATCTTGAGAAATAGCCCTTGTCTCATCCATTACAAATATATTTTCCTTTTGTAATATTTCTATTGCTGGTAGTGTATTAGGTACTCTAATTGGCAATTTTATCCTCTCCCCTTCTTTTACTTTAAATTTGTAACCGCCTTACCTAAGTAGAATATATACCTTAGAATTAACTTTTATGAAAATGTACTAAGTATTATAAGGTGTGTTCTAAGCTTTCACTAAATTCTTTCAGCTTACGCATATCCCCTTCTTCCCATAGGGTCCAAAACATCTCATAAAGTTCATTCATATCCTTTTTATTTTTCTTTTTATTCAAAAATTGAATACTACTAAAGATATCTCCAATTAAGTTTGATTCTTGTTGGAAAGATTCCTGACATTTTAAAACTTCTTCCCTGATCTCTGCCATCTCTTGATCTAATAAGAAAGCTGCTTCTGCCGCTTTGTTTAATCTTTCTTGGATTTCTTTAGGCATATTTTGTTTATATTTATATCTTAAAGAATGTTCAATAGTTGCCCAAAAGTTCATAGCAAGTGTACGGATTTGAATTTCTGCAAAAATCCACTTTTCACCATGACCAGTTTGTACTGGATATTTAATAATAATATGATAACTTCTATAGCCACTACTCTTTGTATTTGTAATATAATCTCTCTCTTCTATAATTACTAAATCCTTGCGATCTCTAGCTCTTATAATATCAATAACCTTATATATATCTTCTACGAATTGACACATAATGCGAATTCCAGCGATATCTTCTATTTTTTCTTCTATTTCATCTTCTGGAATCTGTTTTTTCTTTGCCTTCTCTAATATACTCGATATTTTCTTTACACGACCTGTTACAAACTCTATAGGTGAATATTCATCGAGACTTACGAATTCACTTCTTATGCTTTTAAATTTTACCTTGAGTTCTTCTACAGCTTGTGTGTATGGTAATAAAATTTGTTTCCAGTTCATTACTTCCATGATGACTTCACCTCCACTTAAAATCCCCTATCGCTTATTATATCTAATTCTCTGTCTATTCTCAACCAATACCCTTATCTTGTCCGTAATTTTTTAAGGATAAGCTACATATTTTTAATATTATTCACATAGATTGTAATAGTATATTTTCATTAGCCACAGAAAGGAGATTATAATGAGCAAAAAATCATTAATCAAAGGTACCTTAGTTTTAACCATTGCTAGTCTCATCACCAGACTTCTCGGTTTTGGTTTTAGAATTTATCAATCTAATGTTATGGGTGCTGAGGGCATGGGCCTTTATCAGCTTCTTTTTCCTATCTATATGCTCCTTTGGGCGGCTTCCTCTGCCGGTATTGCTTTAGCTATTGCTAAAATGGTTGCTGGAGAAATTGCTAAAGGTGAACAAGGTAATGCAATACATATATTAAAAACTTCTTTACTTATTTCACTACCGATTAGTGTGCTTCTTTCCATTTTACTTTATGTATTTGCACCCTTTATTGCTACTTATTATATTCATGAACCAATCACTACTATGTCTCTCAAAATACTTGCTACTTGTATTCCTTTTATGAGTACTGCCTGTTGTATCCGTGGTTATTTTCAAGGGCGACAAGAAATGTCTATTACTGCTCTTGCTCAAATCGTTGAACAGTGTGGTCGTATGCTTGCAATTTATATTTGTTCAAGCTTCTTTGTTTCAAAAGGTATTGAATTTATATGTGCATTAGGTGTAATCGGTATGTGTGCTGGAGAATTTTGTTCTCTTATTTTATCCTATTCTGCTTTTTGTCTTAAAAAACGCAAGATTAAGCTTACACCTGTTACGCTTCATACATCCCCTACACTTAACACACTTTTAGCACTTTCTATCCCTATTACAGCTAACCGCTTCTTAACATCTGCCCTACAATCACTAGAAAACATCCTCATTCCTATTGGTCTTCAAAACTTCGGTTTATCTTCTAGTGGCGCCCTTAGTTTATATGGTGAATTTAGTGGAATGGCACTACCACTTCTCCTCTTCCCATCTACAGTAACCTCAGCCCTAGCTACCGCTCTAGTTCCTGCGATTTCAGAGTCTATAGCTATGAACAATAAATATAGACTACAACGGACACTTTCTATATCTATTCAATTTTCATCTTTAATTGGTATTGGTGCTACTACTTTATTCTTATCTTTTTCAAAAGAAATAGGACTGGCTTGCTATAACCTTGAAGAAGTTGGCAAACTCTTAAAGTTTCTAGCTATTATTTGTCCTTTCTTATATTTACAAACCATTTTAACTGGTGCTATGAATGGCCTGGGACTGCAAAAGAAAACCTTTCAAACTAATATTGTAGGTTCCCTTGTCTGCATTCTTACCATTCAATTATTAGTACCTCAAAAAGGTATTATTGGTTTCGTCATTGCCATGCTCTTACAGTCTGGTGTAATTAGCTGCCTTTTACTTTGCCAAGTTCTTAAAAATGTTTCTTTACCCATTAATTTAATGGGCTGGATTATACAACCCACTTTAGCTGGAATTATTAGTAGTTTCTTTACTCTTTTTATTTATCATAAGTACATTGCACCAGTATGCACCTTAGTAACTGGTACAATACTTGGTATACTTTTACTTGCTAGCTTTTATACCGCTTTATTGTTTGCTTTAAAGTGTATTACTATCAAAGAACTAAAAAGCTTCATAGCCTCTTCTTAAGAAGAGGCATTTTTATTCACCTTTTCGTTCTTTAAGACTTTCTTTCATTTTTTTCTCATACCCCTCATCTGTTAGCCTATAATACTTTTTATCCACTAATGGATCTGGTAAATACTGCTGCTTCACATAATGATGTGGATAATGATGCGCATATAGATATTCTCCACTATGCTCTAGCGTCTGTAAATTGCTATAATGATGATTTCTTAGATGATTTGGTACCATGCCAATATCACAGTTTTCAATATCACTTAAAGCACTATTAATGGCATTGTAGGCAGCATTACTCTTAGGCGCCGCTGCGACATACATAGCTGCTTGGCTTAAAATAATACGCCCTTCTGGCATACCAATCTGTTCTACGGCAACCATAGCATTAGTAGCTACTACAAGTGCCATAGGATCTGCATTCCCTACATCCTCACTGGCACAAATTACAATGCGTCTTGCAATAAACTTAGGATCTTCCCCTGCTGCTATCATACGCGCTAGATAATGGGCTACTGCATCTGGGGCACTGCCCCGCATACTTTTTATAAAAGCAGAAATCACATCATAATGATTATCTCCTTTTTTATCATAATGCAGCGCCTTCTTCTGCATACATTCTTCAAGCACTGGTACTGTAATATGAATCATACCATCCTCACTACGATTGGTTGTCATTACAGCTAACTCGATGGCATTTAAGGCACTTCTAGCATCACCATCTGTACGAAGTGCCAAATAGTCTGCTGCCTCTTCTGTAATATCTGCTTTATAGGCACCTAGTCCTCTTTCTTTACTACTAATCGCTTCCTTTACAATTTCTTTAATATCTTCTTTTGTAAGTGGCAAAAGCTCAAATACTAAAGAACGTGAAATCAAAGCACGATTTACTTCAAAATAAGGATTTTCTGTCGTAGCACCGATTAAAATAATGGTCCCATCTTCAGTATAAGGTAAAAGTGCATCTTGCTGCGCCTTATTAAAGCGGTGGATTTCATCTACGAAAATAATTGTTTTCTTTCCACTCATCCCTCTCGCTACTTTTGCATCCTCTACCGCTTTTACTATTTCACCTTTTCCTGCTGTTGTGGCATTTAGTACAATAAAGTTTGCTTTTGTCGTATTTGCAATTACTTTTGCAATAGTTGTCTTCCCTGTACCTGGTGGGCCATATAATATAAGTGATTGTAATTTATCAGCTAAAATTGCACGATGTAAAAGCTTATCCTTCTCTAAAATATGTTTTTGTCCTACTATTTCACTTAACTTAGTAGGTCTCATACGGGATGCTAATGGCGATTCCTCTTGCCCCTTCTTTTCATTTATATATTCAAATATATCCATGATCTACCCTTTCTATAACCCTATTCTTTAGAAACATGCAATATACTTTTTTATTATACATGCACGATATGTAATTTTTATTATACGAGATACAACTTATAAATACAAACTCCGTTTTATAATGATAATTCTTGGTTTTTTTAACTTATCCCACAACATTTGTTGTTTTTAGTGCTTTTTTTGCATATAATGTAATAGCATTGAATTATTTTATATTTTCTTTATTTTATTGACTTTGAACATCATTTACTTTATAGTAGTACTAAATAAAACTACTATTGGAGAATCACAATGCATTTTAATGATACACTTAATAAATTAGGTTTTTCACCTATTGAAGCTTCTGTTTTCATTACATTATGTGAGCATGGGAGTTTAACAGGCTATGAGGTGGCTAAACTCACTGGCATTTCGCGTTCAAATGTTTATACAGCATTATACAACTTACAAGATAAAGGAAAATGTTTTGTCTCTGAGGGGGAGTCTACTAAATATATTCCTATCTCTAAAGAAGAGTTACTTCTTACCACTAAGCGCGATATGGCAAATACACTTTCAGAAATCGAACGCTATTTTCCAAAAAGCGTTACAGTAAATGAACCTTATTTAACAATTCGTGGTTATGAGCATGTGGTGAATAAAATTAAAAATCATATTTTACTCTGCGAGTCTCACCTTTATATTATGAGTACCTCTAGAGATATCATTTTGCTTCAAAACGAATTAACTCAAATAAGTTCTGACCATAAGGTTATTATTATGTGTGAAGCACCCCTTCATTTAGATGATTATATAAAAACCTATGTGCATACACGCCCTATTGAAGGCTTTTATATGATTATTGATACAAAAACAGTTATAACTGGAGATTTATCTAAAGAAAATGCCCAGTGCCTCTATTCTACAAATGAATCTCTTGTTCGCCTTATGCGATCATCTTTTACAACAGCACTAGACATGATTAGCTTACAGATTTGATAATATTTTGAGGAGGATTATTATGCATACTTTACATGGTATTTTTACAAAAGAAACAAACTTTTATAACGGTCATGATGTCTATGATTTAATCAAACAATATGGTAGCCCACTCTATGTGTATAATGAAGATATTCTAAGAGCACGTTGCCGTGAAATGAAACATTTAGTTAGCTATGAAAACTTTGTACCTCACTACTCAATCAAGGCCAATACAAATATTCACTTATTACGCATTGTACATGAAGAAGGTTTACATGCAGATGTAATGAGTCCAGGAGAAATCTATCTCGCTCTTCAAAGTGGTTTCACACCAGAAGAACTTTTCTTTATTCCAAATAACGTAACAGCTGAAGATATGCAATTTGCCATCGATCATGGTGTTATGACAAGTGTGGACTCTCTAGACCAACTTAAACTATATGGTGAACTTAATCCAGGTGGTAAAGTAGCCATTCGCTTTAATCCCGGTGTAGGTGCTGGTCATCATGAGAAAGTTGTAACTGGTGGTAAAAAAACTAAATTCGGTGTCAATCCAGAAGACATTCCAGAGGTTAAACGTATCCTTGAAACCTATAACCTTACTTTAGCTGGTATTAATCAACATATCGGTTCACTCTTTATGGATTATGCCCCATATATTGCAAGTTTAGACTCTATCTTAAACATTGCAAAGCAATTTGAGGACCTAGAGTTTATCGACCTTGGCGGTGGCTTTGGTATTCCTTATCATAAACAAGATGGTGAAGCACGCCTTGACATTAAAGCTCTTGGCACACAACTTGATCCTATTTTAGCTAACTTTGCAGCAGAGTATGGGAAAAAAGTACAGTTTCAAATTGAACCAGGACGCTATATTCCATGTGAATGTGGTTTACTTTTAGGTCAAGTCACTGCTACTAAGACAAATGCTGGACATAAATATTTAGGTACAGATATCGGCTTCAATACACTTCAAAGACCTATTATGTATGATTCTCACCATGACATCGAAATTTATTCACAAAACGAAAAAGTTTTACCTCTTTCTCCACTTACTGTTGTTGGTAATATTTGTGAAAGTGGGGATATCTTAGCTAAAGACCGTTTGCTACCTGAAGCTAGTCTTGGCGATCTTATTGCTATGATGGATGCTGGTGCTTATGGCTACTGTATGGCATCTTGCTATAACCAACGTTTTAGACCTGCTGAAATACTCATTCAATCAAATGGGAATGTCAAACAAATTAGAAAAAGAGATACCTTAGAAGACTTAATTCGCAATATGCTCTAATCTCTTTTTAAAGAACTATATAATAAAGTAGCTATACTCTATTCTTTTGCCTCGGAAAGTTAAATTCAACTTTCCGAGGCAAAAAAAAAGAAGGCCATTGGGGTTTGGCCTTCTTTCGTTCCGTTCATATTTTATAAACAGGAAAATAGATATATTATGGGGAGATTTTGTAAGCAAGATTATCTCTTGCTCGATATATATATTACCCCACTTTTTTTAACAAATTATGAATACAAAATTAACTTTATGTTGATTTTTATTCCTAAATTGTAAATAAATGTATCACTGCTTATATTTGATACTTTTTAAAATAAATCACTTTGCTAATTTATAAAAAGGAGGCATCTGGGTGCAATGTCATTAAGTTAAGATATTGAACTTAGGATACTTCTTAAATACCCAAGTACTTAAACAGGTACTTGGGTATTTTTTTTATGTAAAAAGCTTGACAAAAGTTATAAAATTTGTGGCGAAGCCCC